>JALOTR010000611.1 GCA_025457805.1 Akkermansiaceae bacterium
GGCGGTGGGTGGCAGGGTCTGATGCATCGATGTCAGCCGCGCGGCATCCGCAGGGCCGACGATGGCGGCGTTTCGGCTCTGCTGAACGCTGGCGATGGAGAAGGTTTTCTCGATGTCGGCCTCCAACCAGTCGAGGCGGGTATCCCAATCGGCGATCAGGACCGGATCGATTTCTTCAACCCTCCCGCGAACGCTCGCCGCGTCCGGTGCCAGGGAACCGTCGCACAAGGCATCGGCGAGGGCGAGATAGCTGTCCCGGGTCTCATTGCGGAAATAAACCTGGAGCATCGCGCGGTGGAGATCCTCGCCCCCCGAATCATGAAAGATGGGGTTGAGGTGGATCCTCAGGGCCGGAAGGGCCGCGCCCTCCTCCGAGGCATAGAGATCCCGCAGGTTCTTGAAGGCAGTCCGGAACCCGGCGTCGGTCCAATCATGCGGCCAGCAGAGGTGGACCATCCGCAAGACATTTTGTCCGATCACGATGCTTGGAACCTGCCCTCCTGCCACGGGGAGCTTGCCACCATCGAGCGCCACTGAGACAGCGCCGCTGTCGGCGGTGATCGGCTGGATGAAGACCGGACCCGATCCGGGAGTCGCACCCCCGCCTTCGCCCCTCTTTTCCCCCTCCGAGCCTTTCTGTGGAAACACCAACACGGCAAGCCCCACGAGGCCGAGGGTCAGAAAGGGAAGGAGCAGCTTGAGGGTCCTGATCGACACGCTGGCAGCCTATCGGCCAGGCCGAGTCGATCAAGGGGCATTGGGGCCTGAGCTGTGGAGCCGATTGCGCGGTTTTGCCGAAGAGCAAGCCCCAAGAATTTGGTCCAAAAGTGAGGGTTGCGCATTTCTGGGAAAACTCTGGCGGGATACGTGGAAATCCGCTAGTGGACTCGGCCTGAATCTCGGGCATGACGAAATCCGCTCAAACACCGGACTTTCCCCGAAACCTGCGGGCCGGATCCCTCAAAGGTCCGGTCAGGTCCCTCTGCGTCTCGTCCTCCGCTTCCGCAAAACCGAAGCTGGCACCCGCTTTGCCGATACCTGGAAAGCCGCCCGCACCATCCGCGACCTCGGCCAAGCCGCCCCTCAAGCACCCGCTGCGCCCACTCCTGCGGCCTGATCCCAGCCCATTCGCGGCGGCAATACCCCCGGTGTTGCCGCCGCTCACCGTGCTTTCTCCTTCCCGGCTGCGGCGGATTGGTTAGCCTGCCGGGGATTCACGCATCCCTCTGGTAAAGTACTTTAGCCCTCCTCCATGACCCCTCTCCAGAAGATCCTCGCCGCCTACCGCGCCACCTCCCAGACCGAGCGCGAAAAAGGCACTTACTTCGAGGAACTCATCCGCACCTACTTCCGGAACGAACCCCGCTTCGTCGATCTCTACTCCGATGTCTGGCTCTATACGGACTGGGCGAAGGAAATCGGCGGCCCGCAGTTCCATCTCTCCGCCAAGGATACCGGCATCGACCTCGTCGCCAAAACTGCGGGCACCGAGGAATTCCACGCCATTCAGTGCAAGTGCTACGCGGAGGACTACCGCGTTCGGAAGGCGGACATCGACAGCTTCTTCACCGCGTCCGGTCAGAAACCCTTCGTCCAGCGCATCATCGTCACCACCGACAAGGACAGTGGCATCACCAGCGACGCCAACCTCTGGGCCACCGAAACCATGGGCGACGCCAAGTATCCGCTGGAGCTGTTCCTCCGCGTCATCACCGTAAGCCTGGAGACAAACCGGATCGTGGCGGGGCTGCCGGGGCTGGAAATTGACTCAAAATGAGGCTTGAACTGTTCTTGCGAACATTCTAAAAGTTTGACGATGAGAGACGTAAGCAGCATGGCATTCGGGGGAGCTTGGACAGGGCAAAAGCTCGACATCTTGAATTCGTATCTGAACGCCTACACAACAGCTCTCAAGAACACTTCCTTCAAGCTTGCCTATATCGATGCCTTTGCGGGTGCCGGAATCCGGGAGGTCATGCCGCCGAATCCTGGCGAGCTGTTTGATGACCTGCTTGCGGACGATGATGCGAGTTATCGGCACGGCTCGCCACTGATAGCCTTGGGAACTAATCCTGCTTTTCATCATTTCGTTTTCATCGAAAGAGATGCCGCATCGATTGAAAAGCTGAAGGATCAAGTCTCCTCCAGTTTTCCCTATAAGGCGGATCAGGTTAGTTACCATCTAGGCGATGCAAACGATGTCCTCCGCGAGCTTTGCGCAAAAAACTGGAATGGTCATCGCGCTGTTGCATTTCTTGATCCCTTTGCGCTTCACGTTTCGTGGGGAACGATTGCGGGGATTGCAGCAACCAAGGCGATTGATATGTGGCTCCTGTTCCCAGCGATGGCAGTCAATCGAATGCTGGCTCGTGACGGGGATATTCCTGAAACATGGAAAGCAAAGCTTGCCGATGCCTTCGGCTCCGACGATTGGGAGCAGGCATTCTACAAAAAAGATGATGCTGATCTTTTTGGGATTGAGCCGACTTCGAAGGTTCCTCATGTATTCAAGGCCTTGAGTGAATACATCACACGTCGCTTGTCGTCCGTTTTTGCCGCAGTGGTTGATTCACCCCTGTTGCTGTGTAATTCAACGGGGTCACCATTGTTTATGCTTTGCTTCGCCAGTGGCAACCCAAAGGGGGCCGTAATTGCAAAACGAATCGCCAACCACATCATCAACAAAACAAATTATGGCCAATAGCTCCATCGAATGGACCGAGCTTACTTGGAACCCCACAACGGGTTGCGACAAGATTTCCGCAGGGTGCAAATTTTGCTACGCGGAGATCATGTCCCGGCGTTTGCAGGCGATGGGGGTGGAGAAATACAAGGACGGCTTCAAGGTCCGTCAGCATGAGGCGGCGCTGGCGATTCCCTTCGGGTGGAAGAAGCCAGCGATGGCAGTCAATCGAATGCTGGCTCGTGACGGGGATATTCCTGAAACATGGAA
>JALOTR010000612.1 GCA_025457805.1 Akkermansiaceae bacterium
GTTGATGAGGGCGAGTCGGCGGTCGGAAGTGCCGGTGATGCCTTTCAACGTGATGTGATCGATACGGTGCGGGTCGGGCGCGATGCGGGTGGGGGCGGCCACCAGTTCTTTGGGCTTCGGGGCGCGGCGGGACGAGTTGGGGAAAAACGGATCGACGCCCTCCGTGGGGAGGTCGATGAACTCGGACTTTTGGACGGTGAGCCCGAGAACGGTGATGGTGCCCTTGGCTTCCTTCTCGTCCGGGGCCTCGGGGACGACCGGAGCGGCGGGAGCGGGAGCGGTCTTGGGCGCGGAGGTTTCCCCGGCCGGAGCGGCGCCGACGACGAAGGGGGCGGCGACCGCGAGGATCAGATGGAACGCTGTGGCTTTCATGGGCGCTGTCTCAAAGCGGGCTGCTGGGTTTCACCAGCGTTACGAAATCGAACCGGAATCCGATTTTCTCCGCGTCATCTCCACTGGTAGCAGTGCTGATGCCAGAGGCATCGAGCTCAAGATTGCGAATGGAGGCGAAGGGGAAACGATTCTCGAGATCGGCGATGAACTTGCCGACGTCATGGAAATGGCCGTAGCCGCGGAAGGCGTAGGTGGCGGACTCGTAGGGAAAGTCCGGGAAGATGTCCAAAGGCCCGACGCTCGGCGGATTGTAGTTGGGCATCGTCACTTGGTGATTGCCCTGGAAGGCGGTCATCGTGCGGATGATCCAGGAGTAGAGGTCGCCATTGGCCATCTGCTGCTCGATGGCGTGAAGCTGCGCGGTGAAACGTTCCACCTCGGCCTCGATCTCATGACCGCGGCCGGCCAGGCGTTCCGCCTTGGTGAGGGCCTCCTGCGCGGCGGAGAGTTTGGAGCGCTTGTCGGCCAGCGCGTGACGTTGGGGCGAGATCAGCAGGAACCACACGACGGCCAGGGCCATCCCGGCCACCATCGCCGCGAGGATGATGTGGTTGCGCTTTTCCTTCGGGAGATTCTTCATGGTCAGAGCGTGCGTTTGGTTTCCGGGAAGCGGCATTCGATGATGAAGCGGATGAAGCTGCGCGCGGGATCGATGGGGTCGGGCTGGAGGGAGCCGCGTTCCTTGAGGACCACGGCGTCGTCGTGCTTCAGATACGGGCTGAGGGCGGGCGCCTTGCCCACTTCCGCCATGAGCTTGGTGTGGTTGAGGGCCGAGGCATCGGCGTAATCCCGGGCCTCGATGCTGATGTGGAACTGTTCGGTGGAGTAGCGCGGTTTCTTCGGCGCCTTGGGATCGGCGGGCGGCGGGTCCACGATGAAGATCTGCTTGCCCTTCACGCGGACGAACTGCACATCCGGCGCGGTGGTGTGCTGGAGCGCGTTCAGGGCGTTGGCCCAGAGGAAGCGGTTGGTGGAGACCGTCTGCAGCGCCTTGATGCGGCTCTCCAACCCGGCGGAGCGTTTCAGCGCGGCAATGGCCTGCTGGGATTTCTTCTCCACGTCGGCCAAGCGGTCCTGCTGCAGTTTGAGGCTGCTGTTGATGGAGATCGCCTGCACGTGCAGCAGGCCGTAGTAGGCAAACATCAGCGCCAGCGCGAGGCCGCCGGCGTAGGCTGTGCGTTTGACCGGATCGCGGCGGCGCAAATCGTCCGCCTGTTGCTGTTCGGCGAGGAGGTTGAGTTTGATCGGCATGGCGGGGCGTCAGTTGAGGGTGGCGCAGGCCGCTCCGATGGCGACCACGAGTTCGGGGGCAACTTGTTCGAGCGCGGCCATCTGGTCGGGCTTGAGGTCCAGGCGAATGGAGGCCGCGGGATTCCACGCCATGCAGGGCAGCATCAGCTCCTCCTGCAATGTCTCGAGGATGAACGAACTCTTGGCGGTGGCTCCGGAGAGGTAAACTTCGCTGATGGGTTTGTCGTTCTGGTTTTCGAAGAAATCGATGGAGGTGCGCAGCTCGCGGCCCAGCGGCGTCACGAGCATCTGCATCTGGGCCTTGATCTCATCGGGCAAACCCACCTTCACCGCTTCCGCCTCGTTGTATTCCATGCCCAACGAGTCCGAGAGACCGGCCGTCAGTTTATCGCCGCCGCCGGGCATCACGCGGTTCAACGCCAGTTCCCCCGCGTTCAAGATGCTGATGGAAGTGGTCTTGAATCCGATGTCCACGATGGCCACCACGTCGCGCCCGAAGGCATCCGGACGGAACAGCTCGAACGCATTGACCGGTCCAATGGTGCCGGGAAGCACCGCGTCGGCGACCAGTCCGCAGCCTTTCGCCGCCGCCTGGATGTCGAGCAGATACTGCGAACGGGCTCCGCCCACGAGCACCCGGCTCTTGCCGTTGGACTTGGCCTGTTCACCGGAAGCCGAGGCCGCCGGGGCCAGCTCCTGACAATCGAAGGAATGATCCGACAAGTCGCGCTGCAGGTAGTTCTTGGAGTTCAACTTCACCACGGCGCGCATGTTGTCCACGGGCATCGGCGGAAGTTCGATCTGGCGCACCACGGAGTCGTTGACACCGATGGAAACCGCGATGTGTTTGGTCCGCGCGCCCAGCGCCGAATGCACCGAGCGGAAATGCTCCGCCAGCAGATCCGGCGACGGCGTCTTCTCGAAGATCGGCGCGTCCTGAATCGTGTAGTTGATCAGGTGCAGCCCGTCGGGACGACGTTGCATGTGCACGGCCTTGGTGGTCTTGGCCCCCAGATCGATGACGACGATCTGGTCTTGCCGGCGCTTTCCGCCACTGAAGGGAAGTTTCATTTTCATCGGTCGCTAAATGGCCTTCGCCACCACCATTTAGCAGGTCGCTCGCCAGTGGAATCGCCCGGCGCACCTCCGCGGCCATCACCTCCCGCTCCTCACGGCAAAAACCGCACGAACGCGAATTTACGTCGCAACTCTGGGGAAACTCCGCCTCCACCACCCTGCCCACTTTCCGAACACTGCCCATGACCATGTCCAATTTGGACAGCCGCCCAGCCTTCAAACACTTTCCTGC
>JALOTR010000030.1 GCA_025457805.1 Akkermansiaceae bacterium
AGTGAGGCAGAGCACTGCGGGAATGGCGGAGGTCATGTGCAAGCTGGCCAGCAGTCCGCCGGCTGCGAGGGTGAAACCTACGATGGCAGGGATCCGCCGCGATATGATAACTCCGTGTTTTTGATAGAAGAAATCCACCAACCATCCCGAGAACCAGTTGCCGGCAGCACCGCCAAGCAGGGGTAGGGCGGCGAGCCATCCGGCATCACTCGCGGTCAACCCGTAGGTTTTCTTCACGTGAATGAAGAGCCAGGAAAGACAGAAAAAGAAGGTGAAATTGCTGCAGAAATACTGCGCCATGAGAAGCAACACATTCCGATCGCGAATCATCATCATGAATCCGGGTGGACGATTGGCGGCGTTGTGATTCGGCTTTTGCCTGCCTTCCATGATGGTTGCCAACTCTTCTTTCCGGATGCGGGGATGTTGCTCGGGTGTATCGCGGAAGAACCACCACCACATCGCTGCAAAGCCGATGCCCGAAACTCCGAGAAAGACGAAGGCACCGCGCCAGCCGGCGGCATCAATGAGCCACACCATCATCGGCAGCGCCAAGGCCCCGCCGAGACGTGAGGCGGAAAAGTTGATCCCGGTCACCAAGCCGCGCTCGCGGGTGGGAAACCACGAGAACGCCGCACGCGCCATGCCGGGGAAGGCACCCGCTTCGCTGGCTCCGAAGACGAAGCGGATGACAAGCATGGAGATGAAACCACTCCCAGCGGCGGTAATCGCGGTGAGCGCGGACCACAGCGCCACCACCCCGGCAAGCAGTCCGCGCGGGCCGAAGCGGTCGGCGAGGATACCCGACGGCGTCTGCGCCAACGCGTAGCCCAGCGTGAAGATCGAGAGGATCCAACCGAATTGTTTGTCGGTGAGATCCAGATCCGCCTTGATCACATCTCCCGCCACCTGGATGCAGGTGCGGTCGATATAAAGCAGCAGGGCAATCAGAAAAGTTCCGACGACGACTAGGAAGCGGGTTGGCATGGGTTTCGGGCTACGATGGAAGGTAATGCTATCAGGTTTCCGGCCAGGCGAGCGCACGGCACGGGCTGCCGTCCCCGCCTTCGATGGGCAGGGGAAAGGCGGCGAAAAAACAGCGCTCGCCAGGAATGCGCTCGAGCCCGGTGAGACCTTCGATGATCGTAATGTGCGATCTTAACAGGATCTTGTGAATGTGGGTGACTTCTTCCAATTGATTCACATCCGCGATCGAAGGTGGCTCCACACCGAGGATGCGGACACCCCGCTCAACGCACCAAAGAGCAAGGGATTCCGAAATGCGTGGCAATCCGTCCCGATAAAGTGCCGGGTCCTCTTGGTGGGCACTCCATCCGGTGTGGAGAAGCAATGATTCGCCTCGCTTGAATCGATGGGCGATCTCGCCGAGGTCATCCGTAGTGATCCATGTGGCTGGAGAAATTCCGGTAAGCCTAACAACCCATGCGGGACCCATGCAGCGCTCCAGTGGCACCTTGTCGATCGTTTCCTCTCCGGCACCGAAGTGAGTCTGGGCGTCCATGTGCGTGCCAGCATGGGAATAGAGATGCAGGGTGCGTGCGTTCCAGCCGTCAGTGGCCAGACTGCGGCTTTCTTCATAATCCACTCCGCGCATGCCCTTGCGGAGTGGCAGGGTCAGGTCGATGGCATCGGCAGGATTCATAGCTCGGCAAGAATTGCATTCGTCATGGCGATGGTGCCGAGTTTGCCCCCCATGTCGGGTGTGCGTTTGGCTGGATCCGCGAGAGTCCGGGATACGGCTGCCTCAATGCGGGAGGCCGGATCCGCGAGGCCGAGCCAATCGAGCATCATCGCGGCGGAGAGAATCATGGCCACGGGATTGGCGATGTTTTTCCCGGCGATGTCAGGGGCGGTGCCGTGCGACGGTTGGAAGACTCCGAAGCGGTCGCCGATGTCGCCGGACGGGGCCATCCCCATGCCGCCGACGATGCCGGCGGCGAGGTCGCTCAGGATGTCACCAAACATGTTTTCGGTAACGATCACATCATAAACATCCGGTTTGCGGACCATGAAGAGCGCCATCGCATCCACATAAACATGCTCGCGCGCCACATCGGGGAACTCCTCACCGATTTCCTCGAAGATTTTTCGGAAGAAGACCATCGATGGGAGAACGTTCGCCTTGTCCACGAGCGTGCATCTTTTCCGGCGTCGGCGGGCGAGTTCGAAAGCACGGCGGCAGACGCGCTCGGCTCCTTTGCGGGTGATGCGCAGCACGTCGCGGCTTTCCTGTCCTTCGGAATCTTGCTGGTGAAGACGCGCGGAAAAAAGCCCCTCGGTGCTTTCGCGAACCAGGATGAAATCGATCGGGCGTGATTCGCCATAGCCCTTCAGCGGCGAGTCCTCCGGGTGATAGAGTTTGATCGGCCGCAGTCCGGCATAGAGATCGAAGCGTTCGCGCAGATCGATCTGCGGGGTCATCTCACGACCATCCGGCCAGCGGACTTCGGGCAGTCCCATGGCACCGAGGAGCATGGCATCCGCCCGGCCCGCAGCCGTCAGCGCCTCTTCGGGCAACGGGTTGCCATGACGCAGATACGCTCCAGCACCGACATCGAGCGTCTCGAATTCGAAGCGCAGGGTGGAATCTGAAGCTGCAAGCGCATTGAGCAAGCGGACAGCCTCTTCGGCAACTTCGGGCCCAATTCCGTCACCTGGCATCACGGCAATGTGAAACGGCTTCGGGGTCTGCGCGCTTGGGTCCGGCAACATTCATTTGGAAATGTCCGCATTCTGGCAAGTTTACCAGTTTCCATGGGACTATCTTCGGTAAAATGTTGGCGAATCAAACATCCTCTTTGGCTAGGCGAAAGACTAAAAATGACAGCTCGGATTTCCACTAACAGTATGAAATATTGGCTTCTCCTGATTTGTGCTGGGGTGGCGATGCTGGGCAAGGGGGGCGCTGCCGAGTGGACGGACTTGCTCGACGAGCGGCTCACACGTTGGGAGGTGTTCACTGGCGTGCCACATCCGTCGGTTGAGATTCCAGGTCATCCCGCACCACTCAGCGCGAAACCCGGGGATGGCAAACCATTCGGGCCGGGGGATCCGCTCAAGGTGTTCACGGTGCGGATGGAAGAGGGTGAACCGGTTCTACACGTGACTGGCCAGATCTTTGCCGGACTATCAACTCTCGAAGAGTTTGGAAACTATCATCTCACGATGGATTTCCGCTGGGGTGAGCGCAAGTGGCCGCCCCGCGAGGAGGCGAAACGGGATAGCGGTCTGTTGTATCATTGCACCGGACCACACGGGGCGTTTTGGAATGTTTGGATGCGTTCGCTCGAATTCCAGATCCAGGAAGGAGACTGCGGCGACTTCATCCCTCTCGCCGGGACTGCGGCAAACATCCGGGTGAGGACTTTTGACAATGGCGAGCGGCCTGTTTTCTCACCAGACGCGCCGCTGCATGCATTCACTGGATATACCCGGCATTCACCATCGAAGGAATCGCCGCATGGCGAGTGGAACAAGCTGGAACTCTATACCTTGGGAACCACATCGGTGTTTGTGGTCAATGGCACTCCGAACATGGTGTTGTTTGATGCCCGCGTGAGACGTGATGATGGGAATGGTCATGATCCTTTGGTGAAAGGCAAAATTCAGCTTCAATCCGAAGCGGCTGAGGCATATTACCGGAGGATCAGGATCCGCAAGATTGACAAGTTCCCCGTTGAGTTGACCGATCTGACCACACGACCCACAGCCGAGCCCATCCGTTTTGTCCCTGTAGAAAAGAAAGAACCGTGAGACTTCAATTTGCTGTTATCTTTGCCTTGGTATGCACGCAGTTGTCAGCTGCGCCCAAGCCGCCCAACCTGATCTTCGTGCTGGCTGATGACCTTGGCTATGGAGAACTTGGCTGTTATGGACAAAAGGAAATCCTTACGCCGCAACTCGATCGCATGGCGGCCGAGGGCATGCGTTTCACGAGGTTCTATTCCGGTGCGACGGTTTGTGCTCCTTCGCGCTCGGTTTTGTTAACTGGAAAGCACCAGGGCCACACCAAGGTCCGGGGAAATTTTCCGAATCCAGAGTCCGCAATCGGCGCACTTGGGGCGAACGATCACACCTTCGCCATGGCCCTGAAATCCGCAGGCTACACCAATGCGGTTTTCGGAAAATGGGGATTGGGAAACACCGGCGAAGCTGCGGTGGGTCATCCTCTGCGCAAGGGCTTTGATGAATTCATGGGATTTCTCGGCCACTGGCATGCCCACAATCACTATCCGGATTACCTATGGCATGGTGAGGAACGGATCGCCCTTCCGCACAAGGTGGTTCCGGTGGGAGAACTCGGCGGAGGCATCACCGATGTCGGCCGGTTTTATGCCGATGATCTGTTAGCAGACCAAGGGCTCAGCTTCGTGGCACGCCATCAGGACCGGCCCTTCATGCTATTCTGGAGCCTGATCATTCCACATGCCAACAACGAGCGACAGTATGAAACAGGCGATGGCGCTGATGTGCCGGACTACGGACCCTACGCATTGAAGGACTGGCCCAAGCAGGACAAGGGCCACGCCGCCATGATCACCCGCATGGATAGTTACATGGGGCGCTTGATGGATCAGTTGCGCTTGTTAGGCATCGCGGAGAACACGCTTGTTTTCTTCACCAGCGACAACGGCCCGCATGCGGAAAGCGGGCACAAGTTGGAGCGTTTCACACCCGCCGGCCCGCTCACCGGGCGCAAGCGGGATCTCACCGAAGGTGGCATCCGCGTGCCTGGAATCGCATGGTGGCCCGGGACGGTGAAAGCGGGAAGCACCACCGATCACGTGGCCTACTTCGGCGATTGGTTTGCGACTGCCTGTGACCTTGCGGGAACGACAGTGCCGACCGGACTGGATTCTATCAGCTTCGCCCCCACGCTCAAAGGTCGGACAGAGGATCAGAAAGGACACGAGTTTCTCTTTTGGGAATTTCACGAAAAAGGCTATGATCAGGCAGCCCTCTATCAGGGTCGGTGGAAGGGGATTCGCAAAGGCAGCGTCAAGAACCCGCTTGCACTCTACGACCTCACAAATGATATCGCGGAGAAAAACGATATCGCAGCCAAGCATCCTGAAATCGTCTCGCGCATTGACACCTATCTGAAGTCCGCCCGCACTGAATCACCCCACTGGACCGTCAAATGAACCCACTCATGAAAGAAGAATTCTCATCCGACCGTCGTCGTTTTCTGATGGGCGGCGCAGCATTGACCGGAGCACTTGCCATCGGTTCCAAGCTGGTGGCCCAAACACCGGAAGGTGCCGGGGAGAAGGAAGCTCCGGCCAAGTTCAGTCTTCGCTTCGCACCTCATCCCAACACCTTCAAGGCGCTTGCGGGAAATGATATCATCGATCAGATCCGCTTTGCCGCCGGGCAGGGGTTCACCGCGTGGGAGGACAACGGCCTGCCCAACCGACCACCGGAACTCCAGAAGAAGATCGGCGCAGCCTTGCGCGAGCATGGCATGACGATGGGTGTCTTTGTGGGCTACGGGAATTTCGACGAACCGGTATTTGTCAGATCCGATCACCCCAAGCGGGACGAGGTGCTGGCGAAAATGAAACAGGCGGTGGAAATCTGCAAACGCGTGGGTGCCAAGTGGTTTACGGTCGTTCCGGGTTCCGTGGATCAACAGCACAAAGATGGAAAATGGAATCAATATGGCGGTTCCCGTTTGCGGGAAGGCGTGCAGACTGCCAATGCAATCGACCTGCTCCGTCGCTGTGCGGAAATCCTCGAACCCGAAAACCTCGTGATGGTGCTGGAACCCCTCAACTGGGAAGCCAATCACGGCGGAGTGTTCCTCCGTTCCACCGATCAGGCTTACGCGCTTTGCAAGGCGGTCAATTCCCCTTCGTGCAAAATCCTCTATGATATGTATCACGAGCAGATCACCGGAGGAAATATCATTTCCACCTTCGATCAATGCCGCAGCGAGATCGCCTATCTTCAAACTGGCGACAACCCCGGCCGCAAGGAACCGGGCACCGGTGAGATGAACTATGCCAATATCTTCCGCCACATCGCCAAGGTTTCACGTGAGTTCGTCATCGGCATGGAGCACGGCAACTCCAAGCCGGGCAAGGAAGGCGAGGAGGCCTTGATCAAGGCATACCGGGATGTGGATCCAGGATGATCCTGCGCTCGTGACTGGTCCTTTTACACAACTCGACCGGAACGTTGCGACGAAAAGGGTTATCCGGTCGCGGAGCGACCATTGATGGTAGCCGGGCGTTTCAACGCCCGGGACATGTCACACATTTTCTTCCGTCGCAGCGCGACGTTTGAACGTGTTGGATGAGGTTGCTATGCACACATTTTCAAGCGTCGCCCTGCGACGCGGAAAATGGTTCGGATCACGCCCGTGGGTTGAAACCCACGGCTACCATCATTCCGTCGCGCTGCGACGAAGAGAGCTATCCGGTCCCAGCGGGTACGACATCGCCTGTGCGGGAAGTGGGAGCGCCAACTTCTTCCCCAGCGGTGATGAAATTTCCGTGCAGTTTCCAAAGAAAGCACCGTGCTGAAACCCATTCATGGAACCGGAATCGATGAAAGCGCGATCCTGCGCTCCTGATAGCCCGGCTCGAAGCGGGGGATGGTGCCGTCTTTCAGGAATGGGATGGGATCGATGACGAGCATCGGTTGATCCGGCTTGGACTTGAGGATGCCATGGCAGGAAAGCCAGGGCTTGCCGTCGGGGCCGGTGAAGACCTGGTTGTGGCCGACCTGGTTGAAGGGGTTTTCGGGACTGGCGGTGTAAGGAAGTCCGGCGCGCTTGCAGGCGGCCTGGCTCTGGCTGCCATAGATGGGGTTGTGTGCGGCCTTGGTCCAAGGGCCGGTGACGGCGGATGCGGTGGCGTAGCCGATTTCATAACCTCGGGTCCATGAGGAGTAGAACAGATAATAGATATCTCCGCGCTTGATGACATAGGCACCCTCGATTCCAATGCTGTCCCAGGCATGGTGCTTTGCGATTTTGTGTTTCATGCGGCCATCGTAGTCCGCTTCCATGACGGGTTTGCCGTTCTTGTCGAAGGCCATCTCGACATCGCCGGGCAGGATGGCGGTTGTGGGTTCGGTGAGGAGGGTGGCATTTGTGAGATCGATTTTGGCGAAGCCAATGCCGAATTCGCGGCCACGGTTCCAGAAAGCCCAGACCGAGCCGTCGTCATCCTCGAAGAAGGTGAGGTCGTTGCCTTTCGCGAGCGGTTTTTCCTTGGTGACGACGGTGTAGGGCCCGCGGATTGAATCGGCGACGGCATAGCCGGTGTGCTGGCCGGGAAATCCGCGGTCCGGATTGCTGGCATTGAACAGGGCGTAGTATTTGCCGCCGATTTTCTGGATTTCCGGTGCCCAGAAGCGGCGGTGATGCCAGACATCCGCCTCGCCGCGCGGGACGATGATGCTTTCGAATTTCCAGCGCTTGAGATCCGGGGATGAGTAAAGCGGAACGCCGGGGTTGAGGATGCCCTTGGTTTCCTGGCGCGGCCAATGGGGCCAGGCGGTTCCTGTGAGAAACCAGTGATCACCATCCCGGATCACCTGGCAGTCGCGCAGTCCTTTGGAGTCAATGCCATCGGAGATGGGATTCTGATAGATGAAGGTGGCGGAGTCGTCCTTGGCGACACCATACGCTGAGAGCAAAGCGGAGAGGATGAGGATGAAGCGCATCGTGAATATATGTCTCTGGAGCAAAGCTTTTTACCATGAAGACCTCTGCACCGGCTGATGTGTTTAAGGATCAAATTCCCCGAGCGGGGAGCTATGGATAACTAACCGAAGAGCCGAGGGTGGAAGGTTTTGGAACAGTGGCTGTCAGCTTCATGACTTGAGGGTTCACGCTGAGCCGGGAACTGATGGCTCCGGTTTCCGGGTCGATCTGCAAGGGATCAATGCAGAGGCGGGGGGAGTTGTAAGGGTGTGGTGCATCGCCATGGATGGTGTGGCCGTGGCCGGCGATCCAGAGGCGCTTGTCCGGACCGATGAAAGGGGTGCCGTGGCCGACTTCGTTGAAGGGGAGATTGTCGGGTTGGCCTGCCTTTGCACGGAATTCGGGTTTGGCTGCGCCCCAGATCGGGTTGGCGGGGTTCTTGGTCCACGGGCCATCGACGGAGGTGGCGGTGGCGTAGCCGACGAAGTATCCCCATGCGTTGGAGGACCAGAAGTAGTGATAGACGCCGTTGATTTTGAAAAGGCAGGAGCCTTCGTTGATGGCCTTGGCGTCGTCCCATGCACCGGGCGCGCCGCCTTGGAGGATTTTTAGCTTGGGGCCGGTGAGTTCAAGTTTGTCGAGGCAGATGGGAGCGAGGTTGAAACCGGTCTGGGCGAGGTAGTCCTTGCCATCGTCATCAAAGAAGAGCGAGGCGTCGTTGTTGTTGGTGATGGGTTTTTCAGTCGTGAGGAGGGTGTAGGGGCCGGTGACTACGTCGGCAACGGCGAGGCCCATGCCCATGGAGCGCTTGTCCGGTGAGGGATCGGAATCGGCATTGAAGGTGAAGTAATACTTCTTGCGGGTGGGATGATAGCGGATTTCGGGTGCCCAGAAGAATTCATCGGACCATGTGACCTGCTCGTTGGTGATGATGGGTCCGAGTTTTTTCCAATCCTTGAGGTCGGTGGATTTCCAGAGGAAGAATCCGGGCCATTTGTCCTTTGCGGGTTTTCCAGTGCCGTCCCGTGTGGTTCCTGTTAGGTAATAGGTATCATCGACGCGAAGGATGAAACAATCGCGAATCCAGTCCGGTCCAGTGGTGCAGGGATTGGACCAGGTGAAGTCCGCGGCATGGAGAGTGGCTGCCGCGAGGATGGAGAGGGCGATGGTTTTCATCCTTGTCTGCGGACTGTGGGTCAGCGTTGGAATGATGGTTCCGGGAAGATGTGTTATCTTTGGATGATGGCGAGCCAGTCATTGGTGTCGGCTGCCGTGATGTCCTTGCCAGCGAGCGGGGTGGTTCCTCCGGTTTCCCCGCTGCGGGGATTGAACCAGGTGAGGGTGAAGGGACCGGCGGGCAGCTCAATGGAGGTGGTGCCACCATTGGGAAGATAGACGAGATAGATTTCGTTGTCCTTGGCGAGGCAATATCTGGAGTTATCATCCTTGGCGTTGCCGATGAGTTCGTTCCTGACGGTCATTTCCTGGAAGGGGATTTTCCGGTCCTGGAAAAAGCGCAAAGCGATGTTCGCATAGGTCCAGGATTGGTCCCGCGAGCGCCAGTCTTCGGCGACGAGATCGTTTTCGGCGAGTTGGTATCCGAAGTAGTATTCCACGCCAGCACCGCCTGCCATGAGATTGCCCCAGAGGGTGAGCTTGCGGATGTCGTCGATGCTGTGTTTCGCCTGGGTTTTTCCCGGGTATCCGGGATCAGGAGGCACGCCGAGGCCGGCGTCGCCCTGTTCGTCGTTGGCGCAGACCCAAGGGTGGCCGGACTGGGCGGACTTGCGAACCCACTTGGCGGTGAGGCGGTGGACCAGGTTCCACTCGTTTTGGAGCGAGATGCCAGTCATGGGTTTGTATCCGAGAAGGGGTTCGTATTGGCGGTCCTGCTGGTTGGGGAAGGTGTGAAGGACGATGTGGTGTTGGTAGGGATCGATGGAGCGGATGTAGTCGATCATATCCCTGATCTCTTGGGTCGATTGGGTGTTTTCCTCGCCGATGTTCCAGTTGAGTGCGAGGGCGTGGCCGAAGCGGGAGATGATTTCCCGGCAGTAGAGCATGCGCTCGGGACCCAGCTTGCCACCGTCGAAGGATGCGGGGACTCTGCCGTCTTTCGCTTCCTGTCCACGGCGGTTATCGTCGATTTCGTTTTCCTGGAGTTTGAAGTGGAGATAGAGGCCCTTGGTGGTGGCGTGGTCGAAAACGATGCCCCATTGGTCCAATTTACTACAATCATAGTGGAACTTCTCGCGAGGTGAAGTGAAGGGCCAGATGTTGGAACCGTCGCCATCGACGTTGTAGGGGAGGAAGGAGAAGGCGTTCATGCCTTTTTCTGCCAGATAGTTGAGTGCGCCGATGAGGCCCTTGCCCTTGCCGTTTTTCCATGTGGGATCGCCGCTGGTCCAATCGCGGACGTGGGGCTGCCATGTTTTCACGGGGACCTTTGGCTTGAGGGTGGAGGTGTCGTCGAAGTCGGCGTAGGCGAGGAGGGTTTCCGGGGCGTCGGGGCCGGCCTTGAGGAAGTATTGGCCGGACCCCATGAAGCGGAGGTGGTGTTTTCCGACGTAGGCGAGGCGGCCGTGGGCGCGGAAGTCGCGATCGGACTTGTCGGATGGGGCGATGGTGAGGGAACCGGATTTTCCGTGGTAGGCAGCCAGTGGTTGGCCCTCGCCGTGGCGGAAGGCGGCGTTTTTACCGGTGAGGAAGGTGGTGGTGTAGGACCATGTGCCGGTTTTTTCCGGGGCGAAGTGAACGCGCCAACGGGTGCCGGATTTTGCGGAGGATTCGGCGGCATTGCCATCGGCGGCGAAGTGGCCGGGCACGGTGAACTTGGGTGCGCCGGATTCATGGGTGAAGGTGACCCAGAACGAATGATCGGTGAAGGGATTGGGCGAGGTGTCGAGTTCGTGGGCGTAGGGGCCGTCGAGGGTGAGGGTGAGCTTGTGCCATTGTTGGGTCTCGCCAGTGATCGTGATGGTGCCCGAGCCGTCGGCTTGGCGGGGAAGTTGCAGCGGGGGCTTGGGGGCGGCTTGAGGTTCGGCGGCAGGGGCAGGGGCGGTGAAGTTGGCAGTGGCAATTTTCGTGGCCTCGTCGGCAGGGGCGAAGCGCAGGGCGGCCCAGCGTGCGCGGGCGTATTCTTTGCCGTCCGCAGAGGCGATGGCGGACTCGATTTCAATCACGTCACCGATATCGATGGCGACATTGCGGAAGGCTGCATGGTGTTTTGGGTCTTCGGAGAAAATTTCTTCGGAGAGTGGGCAGGTGTGGCGGCCGACTTCGGTGCCGTTGACGCGGACGGTGTAGGTGGATGAGCCGTCGCTTTCGCCGATGGCAACGGCGGT
>JALOTR010000613.1 GCA_025457805.1 Akkermansiaceae bacterium
AAGATCTGGGTGGAAATCGCAGAGTTCGCGATCGGGGTGGCTCCGCCACCGGTTCTTGTGTATTCGTTTTTGGATTCGGTGTTCGCATCAGCCTTGCTGATGTTTCTGCTCTCGCCCTTGATCCAGAACGGCACCCGGATGTTTGCCACCAAGTGGGCGCTGATCGTTGCGCTCTTTGGTGTGTCATTCATCTCCGGAGCAGGAGACACCCAATCCTTCTGGCACCTTTTCCCGGTCATTGCAGTGGCACTCGCGGCGGGTTGGAAGTTTTCAAGTGCCGGCCGCGAAATCTTCGGGGCAAGAAGGGCGACCCATCCCATCGTGACCAGTCTCTTGCTCGGTGTGGTGGCGGGTGCGAGCCAGCTCCCCCATGCCGTGGAAATCATCTTCGACATCAAAGGAATGGGGGAATCCCCCACCCGACTGGCCATGTTGTGGTTTTTGGGCCTGGGGACTGCATCCGCCACAGCCTTTTGCGTCATCCTCTGGTCGGACATCTATCAGACCAACCGGGGCGAACTGTCGCGGAACCTCCTCCGCAGACGGCGCATTGGAACCATGTCTATCCTTGCAGCCGCCGTGTTCACCGCATGCAACGGCGCATGGCTGGCACATTGGCTTGGGACTCAGGCACGCGAGGAACAGAAGGACACCTTGATCAGCGCTCTCCAACTCGGGGTGCAGAACCTGCCCGCCTCTGAAATCTCGGCGATCGAAGGCCGGGAAGATGAAGTCGGATCAAATGGATACAAAGAGCTGCGCGAAAAACTTCTGCAAATCCGCAATGCGTTCCCGTGTGCCCGTTTCGCTTATGTCATGGGCATGCGGAGGGATCGCCTCGTCTTCCTTGTGGATGCGGAAGACCCGGCCCATACCGAAACCTTTTCCAATCCCGGAGATCCGGTGGAAGACTACCCGGAGCGATGGCAACCTGAACTCGCAGGCCAATCCACCCTCAGCGGCCCGGACCGCGATGAGTGGGGAGTCTGGTTCACCGCCACCGTCCCCATCCTGGATGCCAACCGGAATCTGATCGGTTTGTTAGGTGTGGACTGGCCTGCCGCTGACTGGCTGAAACCCACTGCTTCCCGCCGACTTGCCGCGATGGGAGTCACCTTGTCGGTCGCCTTGTTGCTGATCGCCCTCTTTTGTTTCCAGATGATGTCGATCGAGACGGAACGGAAGTTGGAGACCTTGTCCGAGCGTCTGACAGATGCCATGACTGCGGCCGAGTTCGATACTTGGGAATGTTTTCCAAAACCCTTTCACTTGCATCTCGGTGACCGGATCGGCGCCACTCTCGGTTGGCCACGCATGGAAGGCGGCCCCACATTCCGCAAACTCTGGCGGAGCATCCATCCGGAGGACCGCGACCAGATATTCAACCTGATCCGCCAACGCGGCTCGTCGGAAGCCGAAGTCCGACTGCGCGACTCCGGAGGCCATTGGCTTTGGTTCATGCTGCGCGGCCGTATCGTGAACTCCACCAGCGATGACGAACCCATCCGCCTCGTAGGTACCATTCTCAACATCGATGAAGCCCACCGCTCCCGGCTTGAAATCGCCAAACAGCAACGCTTCGCCCAGCATGTCATGGAGTCCGTGCCTAACGGACTCGCCGTCATCAGTGCGGATGGCGTGGTGACTTATGCAAACCCCGCCTTCGTGCGATTGGTCCGCTGTGGCGGCACATGTCTCATCGGAACCCCACTGGAATCCCTGATTAGCGACGGAGCCAATGCCGCGGGCAGCGATGGATTCGAAGCCATGCTGAATTGCATGGATGATGAGAAAATTCCGGTCCGCGCATTCATGGCTCCCTTGTCCGATTCGGGCACCCATGCCGGTTCCATCCTCGCAGTGGTGGATCTTACCGCCGCCAAGGAAGCAGAGCAGAACCTGCTGCGGAGCCGGGCGGAAGCCGACCGCCTCGCGCTTGTCGCCAAGCGCACGGACAACGCCGTGGTCATCACCGATCCCCACGGTCGCATCGAGTGGGTGAACGAAGGTTTCACCAAGATCAGCGGATATGGAAAAGACGAAGTCATTGGCAAATCCCCCGGAAGCATCCTTCAATTGCCGGATCTCAACAACGAGGCACGACATTACATGGGCGAGTGCATCCGGGCGGGAAAAGGCTTTGAAACGGAAGTGGTGAATTATTCCAAAAGCGGCCGCTCCTATCTGGTCCACATCGAGTGCCAACCGCTGGTGGATCGCAACGGCACCCTCACCGGATTCATGGCCATCGAAAGGGATATCACGCAAATGCGGAGATCCAGCAAACTGCTCGAGGCTGTCGCCAGCACCAGCAGCATGCTGCTTTCCCGCAACATCGGTTCCGGCGCATGGAATGAAATCCTCGCCTCCCTCGGCAACGCAGCCAATGCGGACCGTTGTTATCTTTTCAATATCCATACCCACCCCCAACTTGGCACTCCCGCCATGAGCCAGTGCGCAGAATGGAACTCCGGCGCAGCCAGCCCGCAGCTCGACAACCCGATGCTGCAAAACCTGCCCTTCTATGAATCCAACTATGGCCGCTGGTATGAAGAATTGGCCGCCGGCCATGAAATCAGCGGCCTGGTCCATGAATTCCCCGGGGTGGAACAACCCATGATGATCGCCCAGGAAATCCGCTCGCTCGTGGTGGTTCCCGTCCATGCAGATGGCCGGCTCACAGGGTTCCTTGGATTCGACGCCTGCCATGAAGACCGCATCTGGGAAAGCTGGGAAATCTCCATCCTCCGTTCCGCCGCCGCCAATATCGGCCTCCGCCAGGTGGCCCAACATGAAAGCGATGCCTTGGTCCTCGCCCGCGACGAAGCACGCAATGCCGCCATCGCCGCAGACAAGGCAAATCAGGCAAAAAGCACCTTCCTCGCCACCATGAGCCATGAAATCCGCACCCCGCTCAACGCGGTGATCGGCATGGCTTCCTTGCTCGAAAC
>JALOTR010000614.1 GCA_025457805.1 Akkermansiaceae bacterium
CGGATGAGCGGGCTGACATCGGTGGTTTGCCAGGTCTTGCCGAAATCGGAGGAACTGAGGATGCCGGTGCCGCCCTGCCAGTAGGGTGTGCCGGCGAGGAGATGGACGGTGGATGGCTGGTTCGGATTCAGGGCGAGCGACTCGATGCCCATGTGCGATCCTCGCTCTGGCGGCAGCCAGTCGAGCAATGGCACCCATGATTCCCGTGCGGGATTGTATCGATAGATTCCGCCCACATCGGTGCGGGCATAGAAGAGGCCTTTTTTTTCCGGATGGGCGAAGACTCCGGAAACAAATCCCGCGCCACCCATCGCGACGTTGCTCCACTCGTAGTTGGCGACCGGAGTGGTAGCTTCCGCACCGAGTGGGAAAAATGCTGTTAGATATGCCGTGCAGGCGGCTAGCAATCGATTCATGGTTGGCATTCTCATTCTGAAGGGATCCTGGATGCGCCGGCGATGAGATAGGCGTGATCGCCATCACGGAGTCTGTTAGATAGGCATGTCGGGTGCATCAGCGGGCTGCGGATATTCTCAGGAACCGGTTCCCGGAGTTTGCGTTCGAATCCTCTATCGAAACGTGGATCAGATTGGGATTGAGCGCGGTTTCGGAACAGAGGACACCCTGGATGAGGGAAACGAAGGGTCCGCCAGCCACGGAGCGGGCGATGGGATTCCACTGAGAGAGATCATCACTGGCTTCCACCGTGAGGGTGAGGTCCGAACGCGCGGGGAGCCGATGGAATGAAAGTTCCAAGCCCTGGGGGTTCAAGAGGGTTTTTAGTGGAGAGGGCTGCGCGCCATCGGGCGGGATGCCGAGTGCGTATTCGATGAGATTGACGAGTCCATCCTGATCGGGATCGCTTGTTGGCGAAGACTCTTCTTCACTCCAAGCTGGATACCAATGAACCCAGTTTTCATATCGGACGGGGACAGTGATGCTGCCGGACCCGGTGAAAAAGCCGGGCTGATTGTTCATGTGATAGATCCCGGGCGGCATGGAGATACCACCGAGGGCCAGGCTGCGGACCGAATCCGTGCCGCTGAAGTTGAGGTTCAGCCTGGCACCCGAGCTGATCGCAACATGGGAAGTGTCTGCCAGAAATGCGGCATCAATGCGGAGGACTCCACCCGTGATGATGGTATCTCCGGTGTAACTGTTGTTTCCGCTCAAGGTGAACGAACCGGTGTTGGACTTCCGAAGGGAGAGGTTTCCCGTGAGGTTGCCATTGAAGGTGCTGTCCGACGGGGAATGGACCGTGAGAAGTGAACGATCAAGGTGCTGGTTCGTCACAATCGCACTGCCCGTGCCGCCGAGGGTGTTGCTGCGTTGCAATCCCGCTACCAGTTGGTCATGGCCATTGAGATCGACGATCGCATTTTCGGCGGCATTGGCTGAATCGACATCCAGGATCGTGGAAGCAGGCAAAGTGTGGTCTGCTCCAAGTTGGAGCGTTCCCCGGATGATCGAGGTGTTTCCGGTATATTGACTGGCTCCTTGCGGTGCGGAAAGCACGACCGTGGCGGAACCGCCTGCGCCTGCTCCGATAGAAAGGGATTGGAAAGAAGCGGACCCGGAAATCGGTCCGCTGAGATGGAGTGTTCCGCCGGGCATGGAACCGATGCGGCAGGCGGAATCGCCGAGGATCACGGAGCCGGTCCAGGTGGCGTTTGCGTTTTCGGCAGATTGAAGCGCGCCGTTGAAAGCGGCACCGGTTCCTTGGAGGGTTACGTTTTTCCCGCTGATGGTGATGCCATCGGCAAGGCGCAGCGTCCCTCCTGAGGCGATGGAGCAGGCACCTTGCGGGCTGCCGAGTGCGATCGTCGAAGCGGCGATGAGGACGCCACCATTCACTTGAAGCGGTCCGGAGAAGGTATTGTTTCCGGCAAGGGTTTGAATTCCGTTGCCTGTTTTCGTGACTGCCAGCGTGCCGGTTCCCGTGCTGCGATCAGCGAGCGTGCCTGAGAAGAGTCCGCCAGTTGCGTTTCCGTTCCCGAGAGTGAGCGTGGCCTCTGTCGAACTGGCATTGTTGACAACGCTGCCACCATTGCCATTGAGGGATCCGACTCCGAGTTGCAAACCGTTGAGATTGGCCGTGCCTCCGGTGAGTTCGAGGCTGGCAGACGTGGCGCCGAAGGCATTGGCCACACCTTGTCGAAGCGTGCCTGCGGAAATGAGGGTGCCCCCGGCGCTTGTGTTTGCTCCGGATAAGATCTGGGTTCCATTGCCGGACTTGCGCAAGCGGACGCCGCCGTTGCCGTTTTCAATCACTCCGATGAATTCGCGGGTGATGCTTTGAGGCAGATCAAGAGTCAGGGTGGAAACTGTTGCGCTTGTGTTGGTCACGATGCCATCGCCAATCGCGGACGATCCGCTGCTTGAATGGGTGAGACCGCTGGAGCTTTGGTCAAATCCATTGAGGTCCAGCCGTCCCGCCACGCCGGGTCCGGCGACTTGCAGAAGGGCTGTGGCGGGCAGGCTGTTCGATGCACCGAGGCGCAAGGCTCCGCCGCTCGCGCTGCTGGAGAAAATGTTCGTGGCTCCCGTCCACGCATTTCCGCTGCCGCTGAGGGTGATGTGATGGGTGTTGCCTGATCCGGCGCGGAAGATCACGGTGGTTCCCGGGGCGGATTCCGTGATGTTTCCGGAAACTGTTAGAGATGCGCCATCCTGGACACCGATGCGGGTATTGGATGCGGTCACGGTCACCGGGCCCGACCAGGTATTGTTGCCTGCCTGGCTTTGGAGTGCGCCTCTGCTGTCCTTGCCTGCGCCTGCGATCGAAACAGATTCCGCGATTGGGGTGGTGATGTTGTTGGCGAGGGCGAGAGTGGCGGCATTCGCAACCGACGTGCCTGCCGTGCTTGTGCCGAGGGCATTGGTATGGGAGACCACAAGGGTGCCGGCATTGATTTGGGTGGCACCGGTGTAGGTGTTGTTTCCTGCGAG
>JALOTR010000615.1 GCA_025457805.1 Akkermansiaceae bacterium
CGAAAACACCGGCGAGGTGGAGAGTCTTGAGGAGGAGCAGATTCATGGCGGCAGTTTGGAAGCTGGGTAGGTGGGAAGCTGCCGGAGTTTCACCGCATCCGGTCTTGAATCAAGCTACTTCGCCTTCTTGCCACGGCGGGCTTTGATGCTATTCTAGCGAAATGAAACGCCGTTTTGCCTGGCTGCTTGCAGGGACTTCCGCCGCCTATCTGCTCATTGTGGGTCCCATGCCGGATCCGCTGCCGCTCATCGATGAGGCGACGGCGCTGATGATTTTCGTGAAGTCGATGGCGTATCTCGGCTACGATGTGCGTCGATTCCTGCCATTTCTGGGCCGTGGAAAAACCAAGGGTCCGGTTCCCAAAGGGGCCAAGGATGTGACGGTGGATGTCTGAAAAATTTCCCTTCATCGACTTGGAAGATTGGACCTGAACCTGCCGTAACCCCGCAATGGCTGTTGCCGATTCCACCCAAACCAAAATCCGCCGCCCCTGGGCACTGACTTTCTTCTCGCTTCTGGCGATCGCCGGCCTCGTGGCCATGCCCTTCCTTGCCGGAAAACCCGGTGAGGCGGAAATGCCGGACATCGTGCGTTTTCTGGGTCATTTCCATCCGGTGGTGCTGCATTTGCCGATTGGTGTTTTCGTTCTGATTTTGTTCCAGGAACTGGGTGCGATTTTCTTCCGGCGCGGGCGTAGCGAGGGCCAGACCTCGCTGTTTCCGATGTTCTTCGGCGCGGCAAGTGCCATTGTGGCGGTGATCGCGGGATTCCTGCTGTATCACGGTCATGGCGAGGACTACGCCTCAAGCGAGATCGCCGAGCGCCACTTGTGGGGTGGCTTGGTGTTTGCGATCGCAGCGGTTCTCACCTTCATCTTCAAGGCATGGACGGTGGCGACGGCGGCCAACCCGGCGTGGTATCGGCTTTTGCTTTTCGGCAGTGTGGGCGTGATGGGTTTCGCGAGCCATGACGGAGCCTCGCTCACGCACGGGAGTGATTATCTCACGATGTATGCGCCGGAGCCGATCCGGAAGTTCCTCGGGGCGAGTCCCAAGGATAAGAAGGAAAAAGACGAAAAGGCGGAGGACGCACCCGCCAAGGGGCCGGACCAATTGGTGGTTTACACGGATTTTGTGGCACCGATTATGGAGCGCCGCTGCGTGCAATGTCACAAGGAGAGCAAATCCAAGGGGAAATACCGGATGGATACCTACGACCTGCTCGTCAAGGGCGGCAAGGAAGGCCCCGGTTTGGTGCCCGGAAACTCTGCGGAAAGCAACATTCTGGTCCGCATCAATCTGCCAGAGGATGATGACGAGCACATGCCGCCCGAAGGCAAGCCGGACATCGAGGAGCCTGAATTGGTGGTCTTGAAATGGTGGATCGACCAAGGCGCGGATCCGGTCAAAAAGGTCGCCGATTTCCAAGTGCCTGCCGAAGTGCAGAGCGCGATGGCCAAGCTCTCCGCCATGGCTCCTGCCAAGACGGAGACCGCAGACGCCGGCGATGCGGCCGAGCCCGCCCATGCGGCTCCGAAGGGACCGGATGAAAAACTCAAGGCCAGCGTGGCAGGTCTCTCGAAAGAATTTCCGGGAGCCATTTCCTTTGAATCCCAGCAGTCCGATGCGCTGACATTCACGGCGGTTTCCATGCGTGGAAAACTGGACGACGAAGCATTCGGCAAACTGGGCCCTGTGCTGCCTCATCTTTCCACCGTTGATCTCTCCGCCACCAAGATCACCGACAAGTCCGTGGCAGCGCTGGCGAACGCGAAGGGACTCCGCATGGTCCGTCTCTCGGAAACCGGTGTGACGGATGGTGCCATCGACACTTTGGTGAAGCTGCCGGCGCTGGAATCGGTGAATTTCTACGGCACCAAGGTGACCGATGCGGGGGTTCTGAAACTCAGCACGCTGCCCAATCTCAAGCGGCTCTATCTGTGGCAGACTCCGGTCACTCCGGAAGGAATCAAGGCCATCAAGGAAAAGATGCCCAAGGTGGAGGTGATCACCGGAAGTTGAGAGCGCGTCGCGTCGCTCCGCGACAAGCCGGTGTCCCTTGATCGTCTCTCCTCCCCGATCAATGCGTCATCGGGCTTTCGCCGGAAGCGTCTCCGAGGTGGGAAAGATTCTCGGGCAGGAAGCGCTTGAAGCGGGTCTTGTCGATCGACTTCATGTAGGCTTCTTCCGGCGAGATCATGCCTTCGCGGAGTTTCGACCAGATCGACTCGTCCATGAACTGCATGCCTTCGTTTTTACCGCCGGTGATGACGTCGTAGAGCTTCTGGGTGGCACCCTCGCGAATGATGGCGGACACGGCAGGCGTGGCGAACATGATTTCGTGCACGGCGGTCCGGCCCGGTTTGTCCACGCGCTTGCAAAGGAGCTGGGCAACCACGCCGCGCAACGAGGCGGCGAGCATGGTGCGGACCTGGGATTGTTGATCGGACGGGAACACGTCGATGATCCGGTCCACGGTCTTGCGGGCGTTGTTGGTGTGCAAGGTTCCGAAGACGAGCAGGCCGGTTTCCGCTGCGGTGAGGGCGAGGGAGATGGTTTCCAAGTCCCGCATCTCGCCCACGAGCACGATGTCCGAATCCTCACGAAGCGCAGCCCGCAGGCCATCCGCGAAGGACGGGGTCTGGATGGGCACCTCGCGCTGGGTGATGATGCTTTTTTTGTTGCGGTGAACGAACTCGATCGGCTCTTCGATGGTGATGATGTGGCGGCGGAAGTTGGTGTTGATGTAATCGAGCAGAGCGGCGAGGGTAGTGGACTTACCGGAGCCGGTGGGGCCGGTGACGAGGACGAGACCGCTGCGGAGGTGGCCGAATTCTTTGACGATGGGGGGGATGCCGAGCTGCTCGAGCGAGGCGATTTTGGTGGGGATGATCCGGAAGACGGCACCGAAGCCGAACTGCTGGCGGAGGTAGTTGCAGCGGAAGCG
>JALOTR010000616.1 GCA_025457805.1 Akkermansiaceae bacterium
GTGCCGCCGAGTTCCTGGAGAACCGGTTGGGTGGAGGCATAGAGGGCCTCGAACTCGCTGCCACGGTGGCCGATCATCGGCTGGCACATGGCGGCGAAGGTTTCTTTGGATACGTCGATGGGTCCTGGAATGAACAGTTTGGCCATGATGGGTGTGTGTTGGGAGAAAGGTTAGGGAAGAAGGTTGTAGGATTCGAGCAAGGCGGAGAGCTTGGCCGTGTGGTCCACGCTCATGGGAGTGAGCGGCAGGCGGAACTCGGAGGTGCAGTGACCTTGCAGCGCGACGGCGGTTTTGATCGGAACGGGATTCACATCCAGCGACATCAGGCCGCGCATGAGTGGGTAATATTGTTTTTGGATGACCAGCGCTTCATCGAAGGAGCCATTGAGGCAGGCACGGACGAGGCGGGCGATCACATCGGGGATCAGGTTCGATGCCACGGAAACCAAACCGCAGGCACCGCAAGCGACGAATGGCAGGGTGAGCGGATCATCGCCGCAGAGAATGCCGAAGCCTTCCGGCACAGCCTGCACGAGTTGATTCACGCGATCCACCGAACCACCGGCTTCCTTGATAGCCACGATGTTCGGGAAATCCGCAGCAAGGCGGGCGGTGGTTTCCGGCGAAATTTCGATCACCGAACGGCCCGGCACGCTGTAGAGCATGATGGGGAGGTCGGTGGACTCGGCGATGGCCTTGAAGTGGAGGTAGAGGCCTTCCTGTGAGGGCTTGTTGTAGTAAGGGCAGACTTGCAGCGAGCCGGTGGCTCCGAGTTTTTCCGCCGCTTCCGTGAGTTCGATGGCCTCGGCGGTGGCATTCGCACCGGTGCCGGCGATGACTTCGCAACGGCCTGCCGCGTATTCCACGGCGAGGCGGATGACTTCGATGTGTTCCTCGGTGTCCAGGGTGGGGGATTCGCCTGTGGTCCCTACCGGGACGATCCCGTCCACGCCGCCGGCAATCTGGCGTTCGATGAGGGCTTGGAAGGCGGGAGCATCGATGGCTCCATCGCGAAACGGGGTGATGAGGGCGGTGTAGGTGCCGGAAAAGCGCATGGCGCGCGGAGCATGCCCCATCCGTGCGGGACGTCAAAGCCGGATGCGGGGATGAGGGGAAATTTTTGTCCTGCACTCAAAATCAGTCCTGCCCGGATGGCGCTTCAACCTAAAGGGCGAAATGCGGACCACAGATTACGCAGATTTACACAGATTTTGTGGGCCTGGCTCGATGCGACGGATGCATGGCACAATCTGACGTCGCCACTCCGGAACCCGGGCTCAGGGGGCCTTTTCGACGACCCGGCCGTTTTCCCACACGATGATGGGCAGCCCCAGCATGCGATGTTCCGCCCGAAGCTTGCGCGCCGCACGGCGATGGGCGCGGAGGGCGACTTGCCCGTGCTCGGAGAGTTCCGAGGCTTTGAGAGGGCGGAGCGGTTTGTATTGGGGTGCGATCATGGGTCGTGGACGAAACGATCTACGTCGGAGATAGCATGGCGGAGCGAACTTGCCAAGGCCTGAGGCGGAAATCCCTGCGCATCCCAGAAGATCCATTCGTGAGCGAGGGGCAGGTAGAAGAAAGGATTCGCCCTGCCTTAAGCGCGACGGAATCCGGATTGAATGGCGAGAGTCCGCGTGCGATTTCATCGGCATTGATGAAACGCATTCCTTTGAGGTCCGACGTGAGGATTTCCCGCGCAAAGGTCGTCTTCCCTGCGCCGTTGGGGCCTGCGATGAGAATGAGGGTGGGCACGGTGGGGCGGGCGGCCGATCAGTCGCCGATATCGATTTCCCCTTCGAACACAAAGTCCGCGGGGCCGGTGAGGGTGACCTTGGTGAAGGCTTGATCGCCGGATTTTTCGAAACCGATTTCCAGCGTATCGCCACCCGCGACGTCCACCTTGATGGGCGAGGGGGCTCCGGTGAGGAGGTGGTGGACGAGGGCGCAGGCGACCATGCCGGTGCCGCAGGCCAGGGTTTCATCTTCCACGCCGCGCTCGTAGGTGCGGATCTCGATGTGGCCGGGTGAAATGACAGTGGCGAAATTGGCATTCGTCCCGGCGGGTGCGAAGTCCGCATGCTGGCGGATGGCGCGGCCGTGGGTGAAAACATCCAGTTCCTCGAAAAACTGGCCGCCCTCCACGAAGGCTACCGCATGAGGAACGCCGGTATTCACGAAATAAATCGTCGCATCCAGCCCCGGAACGCTGGTTCCGGTGGCCATCTTGAGGTCCTTGGGTTCCGACATCGCGATGCGGACGTTTTCGCCCACCATGTCCGCGGCGAGGGTGCCGGCGATGGTTTCGAAGGTCACGCGCTTGGCGAGCTTCTCTCCGAGATGGGCGGTGAAGCGACCAAAACAACGCGCTCCGTTCCCGCACATTTCCGCCTCGCCGCCGTCGGCGTTGTAATAGCGGAATTTGTAGTCGGCGCCTTTTTCCGCAGGCTCCACGGCCAGCAGGCCATCCGCGCCGATGCCGCGATGACGGTCGCAAAGCGCTTCGATCGTATCACCGTCGAGGGAAATCGAGAGATCGCGGTTGTCGATGACGATGAAGTCATTCCCCGCGCCGTTCATTTTGTAGAAATGGAGGAGCATGTGTGCAGGGATGCATAAGCGGAGAAAACCCCCACTGCAAGCGCCGCGACGTTTCGCGCGGAGTTGCCTGAAATGGCTCGGAAATCGCAAAAATTTCTAACCGTTTGCAGAAAGTTTTAGGTTTTTTGAATATCAAAAATCCGGACTATCCAAGGATGTTGAATCAAATGGGGTCGTAATACATTGATTTTCAGTTATTTGAGTTTATGTGGATTTCGTTGTCATCTTGATTCTTCAGATTTCTTGATGGCAAGGGTCACGGGGTGCAAACTTCGCGCCTCCCCCCATGAAAACCACGAAATTCCTGATATGTGCGATCTCGATTGTGGCAGCGCTTGCTGCTGCG
>JALOTR010000617.1 GCA_025457805.1 Akkermansiaceae bacterium
CGGCTCAAGCATCGATTGGGAAATCAGCGACTGGAACGGCGCGGCAGGCACCGGATTTGATCAGATCCTTTGCGCCTCATGGAATGCCACCGCCACACCCGCAGCCAAGGCCATCATCCGGATTTCCGGCAGCACGCTCACAAACTTCACGGAGTCCGGAAAATCGTTCGTGCTCGCAAACACCGCCACCACCGTCACGGATTTCGATCCCGCCGCGTTTGAAATCGATGCCACGGGATTCACCGCCGGCCTGGGCACCTGGAGCATCGCGGCATCGGGCACGGACGTGCTGTTGGTTTACACCCGCTTCAACACCACCCCCGAACTCGGCGCGGCTCCTGCCTCATTCACCGCCACCGAGGATCAGCCCTTCGCGGCAAGCATCAGCGCCACGGATCCGGATTTGAACGAAACCCTCAGCTATATCAAATCCAGCGGGCCGGACTGGGTGTCCGTTTCCCCAAGCGGGGTCATCTCCGGCACCCCGGGAAATGCGGACGTTGGCAATCAAAGCCTCACCATCGCCGTCACGGATTCCTTCAATGCCACCAACAGCCGATCCATCAATCTGCTCGTGGAAAATGTGAATGATGCTCCTGTTTTCTCTACAAACCCGATCTCAGCCACATCGGCCACCGAGGATGCGAGTTATGCTTATGATATCTCGTCCTTTGCCTCGGATCCGGATGCCGCGGAGTTGTTGGTATTCTCAAAAATCTCCGGCCCCACATGGCTCGATCTCAGCGCCGGTGGAAATCTAACCGGAACCCCGCTCAATGAACACGTTGGCCCGCACTCCATCGTCGTTCGCGTCACCGATGCAGGCGGCCTATGGGTGGAAACGACGGTGAACCTGGAAGTCATCAATAAGCCCAATCCGGACGCCAACTCCAACGGCATCGACGATGCATGGGAGATCGTAAAATTTGGCAACGCCAACGAAAATGCCCACCCGGCCACCGGCGATGAAGACGGCGACGGTCTCTCCAATATCCTCGAGTTCGCACTCGATACCCATCCCGCCATTGGAAATCCGAGCCCGCTCACCAGCAGCTTCGTGGAGTCCGAAGACGGGCTCGTCCTGGAACTCACCATCCCCAAGAATCCTCTGGCTGAAAACCTCGTTTACACCGTGGAAGCCACCAACGACCTCGCCCAAGGCCCTTGGTCCTCCGCCACCACCGTCGTCGTTTCGGACACGCCCACCCAGCGGATCGTTCGCGACACCCAGGCGCGAAGCTCCAACACCAG
Organism: Akkermansiaceae bacterium; assembly: GCA_025457805.1. Taxonomy (GTDB): domain Bacteria; phylum Verrucomicrobiota; class Verrucomicrobiia; order Verrucomicrobiales; family Akkermansiaceae; genus Luteolibacter. The sequence continues at coordinate 1,252 of JALOTR010000617.1, forward strand.
CCGCTTCCTGCGCTTGAAGGTGACCACAGTTCCCTGAGAGCGGCCCGCCGAAAAAAAACCGATGTGGACGGCCCCGGCCATTCCCGCTTGGATTCCTCCCAAGCATGGCCGACCTCGATCTGCACAATCTTCTCGCCAACAACCGCCAGTGGGCGGACGCCATCAACGCAGAAGACCCCGGTTTTTTCTCCCGCCTCGCCAATCAGCAACGCCCTGAATACCTCTGGATCGGCTGCTCGGACAGCCGGGTCCCGGCCAATCAGATCACCGGCCTTGCTCCGGGCGAGGTCTTCGTCCACCGCAATGTCGCCAACGTGGTGGCAGAGACGGATTTCAACGTGCTCGCCGTCATCCAGTATGCCGTGGATGTCCTCAAAGTGCGCCACATCATCATCTGCGGCCACTACGGTTGCGGCGGCGTCACCTCGGCTTTGGAAAACCTGCGCCATGGCATGATCGACAACTGGCTTTCCGGCATCCGCAGCATCCGCCGCCTCCACCGCAGCGAACTCGACTCACTCCCGCCCGAGGCTGCGGCCGACCGCCTCTGCGAACTCAACGTGCTCGCCCAGGCCCGCCACGTCGCCCACACCACCATCATCGAAGACGCCTGGGAGCGCGGTCAGGAAATTGACATTCACAGTTGGATTTACCGTCTCGACAACGGCCTCATCACCCCCCTTGCTCCCGCGATTCACCAGCCGCTGGTTTATTTCGATCCGCACAGCAAACCGGACGACGGGGAAATTCCGGAAAATCCCTGATAAAGGTTGAAATCTCCCGAAGCCACGCCATCTTCCCCCCCGACAAGCAAATGGGGGCGTTCCGGTTTCGACGGGATGTCTGATGTGCTGGTTGCACGTGGAGGTTGATCGGTTGGCCTCCTAAAAAAGCCGCTCAAAACAAATAAATGCAGACTCTAACGAGCTCGCACTGGCTGCTTAATTGACAGTCACGTCAGAACCCCGACGCCTTCTGAGGGGGATGGCGACACTTAGAAGGCTGGGCATGAGATCGGGAGACCGGGTTTCAAGCCGAGACAAAACAGGTTCCTAGGAAAGACAACGCCGCAAGCGGGCCCAGTCCTTCCGAAATCCCAGACCGCCTGCTAAACGTGTAGATACCAGTGTTGACGGCGTCTCGGACAGGGGTTCGACTCCCCTCGCCTCCACCATTTCGAAGTCACCTGCAACAGGCTCCAAATCAAAACAGAAGGGCAGGCGCTTCTTGAGTTGTGCCGGAAGCTCTCTCCTTCTAGGAGGATTGCTTTCCGGGCTCGCCTGCGTTCAGCTCAATCCGCCCCCGGGAACGCTGAGCCCCAGCTCGGCGCGAAGAATCCACACGCCAAGCTGGGCTTGGCGTTCCCCATCGGACAAGGCATCGCTTCCGCGAGTGATCCTTGACAAGTTCGTCATCGGTCATGCGTGGCCGCCAGCGGATTTCCTCAATGTCCGGCCAGAAGAGATCGAGTTCGTCAGGGAGGGCGTGAGGGATCAATCGGAGAGGAGAAGAAGAACGAGGCCGGCGGCTTCGAATTTACGGAAGTCGGCATCGAGGGTCGCAAAAGGGAGACCGGCGCGGATGGCGAAGGCGGCGAGGTAGGCGTCCATCCAAACCTTGGGCGAGGCAGATGGGATGGCGGCGAGTTCGAGCCAGAGTTCGCGGGTGCCTTCGGGTTCGGCATCGAGGCAGC
>JALOTR010000031.1 GCA_025457805.1 Akkermansiaceae bacterium
CGATTCATGGGATCGACGCGCAGTTGATTCGACCTCACACTCACCAGCACCGGAATCGCCGGACCCGGACTCACCGGGATGAACTGCGCCTGCATCGGCAAGCCAGGCGCGGGTTCCTGAAACAACGAAGCGCCCGCCGCATCGACGGCTCCCATCACCTCGTGACCGGGGGGGGAGGCGAGATTGGAAAACGCAAGCGCGTCTTCCACCGTCGATGCGGCAGCGTGTCCGGTGGACAATCTAACAAGGCTTTGCGGGCCCACGAGAGGGCTCGTCAACGTGATGGGTTCCGCAGCCGGAGAAACCCATTGAATCGCATTCCATGCAGCGGAAGTGGCGGCGATCGAATCGATGCTGCCGTTGCGCAAAGTGGTGAATCCCGTGATGCCCGCGATGCCGGTGGCTTGTTCGCTCCATGTGATATCCGCCCCGCTTTTCAAGCCGATCCTTGCGAGCCCGGTGGCCTTGTCCACGACGACCAGATCGTCACCGGTCGAACCCGCTTGAAACCGGCCCGCGCTGATGAATTCGAGCGGAGTCTCAATAACCCAATCCGGAGTGCTCGCGGCAGGCGCGATGGAACAGGCGGCTAACAGATAGATGATGGCTTGTTTCATGGCGTGCGTCAGTTGGGTCCGTAGAATCCGGCATCAATCGTCTGGGTGATCTCCCCGTCCGCGCCGAAGCAGACGAGATAATAGTGGTAGCGCGCGCCGTTGATGACTCCCTGGGTATCGAGCAGATAGAGATCGACGGCGTGTTCCGCGTCCGGTGGCGCGGTGAGGCGGAGCGCGAAGAACGGATCAATGAGGCGCGCGCCGTTGCGTCCGCCGACCGTGGTGGGGATCCATGCGATTTTTCGGACGAGAGGCGAAACCTGAATGACATCGCCGGGCACCGTGGGGAAAAGCTGGTTGGCGACTTGTTGGCGATAGAGGACGACGCCCTGCATCCCACCGCTGCCATTTTGCAGAGAGCTTGGAATGTTGGCGTTCGGGTCATGCAGTTTGAATCCCGGGCTGTCGGGAGCCGGGGCATAAACGATTTCATTGGCGATCTCCGGGTAGTCCTCGACGTTTTTGCAACGGAGGGAAACAAGCTTCACACCCACGGGGCGCTCCCCGTTCAGGTGGGCGGGCCACATCACGGGATCGAGTTCGGCCGCCGCCACTCCGTTCACAAGAGTCACTTCCGGCATCGGCCGGGGCGGCCATGCCACCTTGGGCGGATCGCCGGGGATTGTTTCTTCCCACTTGAATTCATGCAGCAGGCTCTTGGGTCCCCGTCCTTGGCCGTTGAGCATCGCCCCGCGCACCGCCTGCACAAAGACCTCGTAAACCACGCCGGCTTGCACGGTGAACTCGGCGGTAAAGGGTGGTTCCGAAGGGAAACCATTTCCCAGAGGTGGAGTGACGAAGCTGGAGGTGTTGATCATTTTCGCATAAGTCACCGCCGCGCTGCCGAGGTTGAGAAACGCCCGGTTGCCCGCATTCGCTGACTGCGAGCCCGGTCCCGGAGCCTGCTGGGTGGGGTTCGCCTTTCCATCGTCCTCCGAGCTCATGTAATGCACCTGCCGATTGGCGAGTGCTGGAGAAACGGGCGCTGCAAGCGAGAAAGCGGTCGAATTCCCGAGTTCCAGTTCACTTCGTGCCGCAGGTCCGCCTTTTGCCTTGATGGTGATGAGGAAGCGCTCGACGCCCTGCGGCGGGCACGTCCAGGTGAGTTTCATCTTCGGTTCCGCGACCGTGCCGATGGCCGATGGCGGGCTCAAGCGCGGCTTCGGAAGCGTGGGGGCCTTGCGTTCGATGCAGGGTTCCAATCGCACAAGGGCGGACGCATTGCCATCGCGATCCACTGTTTGCGCGTAATAACAAATCGTGCAATCGGTCATCGGCAGCGCCTCATCCTCGCGCCGGATGGCGTTGACCGGATTGGTATTGGCATAACTTGCGGCACCCTGCCCGACGAGCGTATAGGGGCCCTCATTGATGCGCCGGAAAATACGATACTCCTCACTGCGGGCGGTGGTGAAGACCACGATGCCGAGTTTTCCCGCAGTGCCGCTGCCTGGCGTGTAGGCGAGATCGGAACAGGTGCCGCCGAATTCCCTCACCGCGAAAACCCGGCCGCTCAGCGCCGGTTGCGACGGGGCGGATGGAAACGCGAAATGTACCTGTGAATCCCGCACTGTGCCATGCCCGCGTGTGATCCAGTTGCTGGAAAATCCGCCCGCGTTCGACGTTTGAATCACCACTACCCGCCCATTGAGCGACGAGGGAGGCAGGGCGAACCCCATGCCCTCGGGGGTCGCCACGGCGGGTGCGCTGACCGGATCCTCTAACAATTCATCCGAAAAGACTTCGCCCGGAGCAAGATCGGCATTCGAGAGGGTCTTGGTTTGAAATGTCACCTCGCGTCGCCCCTCGGAGGTGAGGCCTTCGAGCAGTTGTTCCTTCGCATTGCTCGACATGCCGGTGTGGGTGGTGCTTTGACAAATCACCGTGAGACTTTGTCCCGGCAGTTCGCTTGTGTGGATTTCATAATCCGCCGCCACGATATCGCCCTCGCCGCCATAGAGATGCTGGCCGAGGTCGATGACTTGCGATCCCACGCGGACTGATAGATCCACATGGGCGATGCCGGGATCGAGCCGCTGGCAGAGCAGGCGCAGGCGGATGAGCCCGTCATTCAGCGGCAGTCCGGGAGGTGTGACCGTCTGCTGGTTGCTGAAAATCACCGATGCCCGCCCGCAGTTGGCTTGGACGAATCCGCTCGGTGCCTCCGGTCCTTCGCGCTGGCGCTTGGCAATCGTGACGGGCGCGGCGAAGTCGGATCTGATCGGGCCGAGCGGGCACATGTGAACCGCGCGCACCGAATACCACAGGGTTTCTCCAAAGCCCTTGGCGGCGGTCTCCGGGGAATCGTCCAACCAAGCCATCACGGCGCCGTCCGTCTCATGGAGCTGGGTAGCAAGGACATGATTGAGTTCGAGAGCCTGTTTCCCTGCGACGGATTGAAGGGCGGTCAAATCAGCGCCACGATAGATCTCATAATACGTGGTAACATCGCGGGCGGTGTTGGTATTGGCCTTCCATAGGAACTGGATCGTCTGCTGGCCGGTGGCGGCACCTGCATCCGGCGACCAGTGGTTTTCCACGCGCAGGTTCGATGGCACCGGCGGTGGCAGGGTGCGGCAGACGATGCCATGACCCGGCGGGGAGGGCGGACCATCCCGGCCGAGGATATCGCGGGTGGTGATGAAGTAGGTGTATTGCTCGTCTTCCACAAACGGCTCATCCACCGGCTGCCCGGCTTCATTGGTACGGAAACGGTTTCCATCGTCGGTGATGAAATGGGTGGTTTCATCACCTGCCACATCAGCCGCTTGCGCCAGCGACAAAACCTTGTCAGGGATCACCGCCCGCTCGGCGGCGCGTTTTGCATCGCCCGATGCCAACCATGACTTGAGCTGGGGCAGACTGGGCGGAGCGGCATCGACGCCATTCGCAATCGCGAAATCCTTGCTGACACGCCACACATTGAAACCGGCGCTCAGGGGAGACTGGCGGCGCAAGTTTTCATCCTGACCCCAGCGGAGTTTGATGTTCAAATCGCCTTTGGGCGTGAGGTCCGGCACTTGCACGGGAGGCCCCGGTGGCGGGAGGACCACGGGTTGCCCTGCCGTCAGGGTAAGGCGTGCGACCACACCGCCGTCGCCTGCGGTGCTCCATTCACGCACTTCGATCGTCACCGGTTGGCCGATGGCAGCGGTGAGCGGACCAGCCCATGCCTCGCCCAGTGCCATTCGGACGCTGGGGTGATTCATGCCCAGCAGTCGCATCGAGGAAGCGGTTTCCGCGTCTCCGGTGGCACGGTTCAGCAGACTGCTCAGCATCTCAGCCAGGGGCGGCTTGGGCGGAGCGGGAAGCGGACTGGATAACTGGTTGCCGCTTTCACCCCGGGTACGATAGATGTCGTAGAGCACCTCATCGAGTTCCACGAGGTCCTCACCCATCTTCGCGCCGCGCTCGATGAACACGGACAATAGACTGGCTTCCAGTTCCGGTGAAACCACACCCTGCCGCGTGAAGGTCCCAGGGTCCGCAGGCAAGCCGTTTTTAAGATAGACCGCCAGGGCCCGACCACGAAGCACACCGTTGTTTTCCGGCGTGAAAGCCACATAGGCCCATGGCCTGCCAGCCGCGTCCGTGGTGGTGGTGGCGGCACTGAAAATGGTGTCGGGAATCGCCTGCGCCCCCAGCGGGCCAAGGCAGACGAGATGCAACAACAGGAGAAGAGATGGAATGCGTTTCATGACAATCAGAAATCAATCCCGAGGGATGCTTTGGGGTAAGAGATCGTCCAAGTCAGCCCAATGCTGCGGCTGATATCGACACAGAGCGGACAGTAGCCGAAGCGGAGTTCGAATTCGCCTTCACCTCGAAGGACATAGGAGCCTCCGATGAGTCTGGTCGCAATGCTCTTGGCGAGACCGATGATGCCGTCCTTTGGCAGCTTGCCGATGAAAGGAAACTCGACTGGCGGAATGTTCACCGCCAATGCTCCGAGGATGCTCATCGTGCCGCGTGCCCTCAGCGCGCAGAGGACGACACCTTCAACACCATACAACTGTTTGCAGCCAACGAACACCGCATCCTCGGCACTGCCTTCCCGTTTTCCGATGAAGGCGAAGAAGCCGGATCCCGCGCCTGCTTTCAGGGTAAGCATGCAGGTGGATGGGATGCCGAACACTTCATTGAGCGGAAACCATGCCTCACCGTAGAAGTAAACGCCGGTGATGGGTTCCATCCGGTTCACTCGCGACTCTGTTAGAGCGAGTTCGATGAACGGATCGATCATTTTCAAGACCTCGTCGTCACAGGTCCTTCCGAGGAACACGCCGACCGCCGATTCATACCCTCCGTAGAGCCCGCGCGCCTTGCCGCCGATGTAGGCCCAGACTTTCGGTGAGACCGTGTCACCATTGGTGCCGAAGCCCGCCATCAAGCGCATTTCCCGAACTGTCACAGGCCCCACCGAAACCTCGCCATTGAATGCGAAGTAGCCATCGAAGCCCATGGGAGTCCCACCGATCAACGCGAATTGAGCCCCGACTTCCAGTGTGGTGCCGGGCGCGCTGATCCAATCGCACTGCGCCCGCGCCGTCACGGTGACGATGGATGCCGTGGTCCCTTCCGCGACACGGCATCCGGACTTCGGTGTGTTCGCATCCATCTCCATGATGCGGAGATGGGCCTGGACCTGGAGTGAGTCAGGCAGGTTGAACTCGAACCTACCATTGATATCCAGCAGGCGGAGCGACTCGTCATTGATGCGGGCATATCCCTCAATGTTGATGCCGACCAATTTGCCACTGCCGCCACTTTCGGGACCCATCTGGCCGAGCGCCGGAGATCTCACATCCGGTCCTAACACATTTTCGGCGACTTCCCGCTTGATGACCGCCCGCATGAGATGGTTGACCTGACCGAACACATCATCGAGAGCCGCGCGGAAGACCTCGTTGGTATCCTGCACATGCTGGCGCACGATGTATTGAAACTTTGGAACCGCGGCAGAGGCCATCACGCGCTCGCTGATCAGTCGGCGGATGCGGTCACGCTTGTTGTTTTCGTCGAGCAGTTGCCACTCGTTGCGGCTGATCAGTGCTTCAATATCCGCCACGGCGAGCGAGGCGGCGTTATCGAGGGCTGTCTCGTTCTGGGGAAAAACGGCGGCCACCTGAGTAAGCACCTTCTCTTCCGCCGCTCCGAGAACGGCATTCGCGCGGGCCAGCGCTTCCCGCGCCTGTTGCAGGTCCGGTTCGATCTCCGGCATCACTTGCGCCAGTGCGGAATTAATGGTGAATTCGCTGAGGCTCGCCACGTCGCTGATGGGGGAACCTTGCAACAACTGCTTCACCATTTTTCCCACATTCGGTCTTCCGCCGCTGGTGCCGACCACTTCAAGCGCACCGCTGATGGCGGAGCGTCCGCTTTGGATGCGTGTGCTGATTTCGTCATCCAAATTCAATCCCGCCAGGTTGTTTTGCAGACTGGCAAGCTGGCTTGCGGGACTGCTTCCGTTGATCACTGCGGATGCGATCGGGTCGGCTGCGTTGTTCAGCGGAAGTTTCCACACCTCGTTCACGCGTTCGCTGAGCAAACCATCCAATTGACTAATGCCGTTTCCGATCTGGTTGCGGAGGTCCACGCCCAATGCTCCCGACAAGGCATCCGCCACTTGATTGCTAATGCCCTCCTTCACGGCGGCTGTTAGAGATGCGGTATTGACCCGTGGGATGTCTAGTTCCAGACCGAAGCTCAGCTCCGCAGTGCTCGGTGTGAGCGAGCGGACTTGGCGGTGGACGTTGCCAAGAACCAAAAGATCGTCGATTTCCGGTTCGCTGGTTGTGAAGCGGCGCTGAGTTTCCTCCCACTGCAGCGGGAAATCGAAATCCACCACGCCGAGCCAGCGTTTCTGCGCACGGGCGTTGTATAGTTCGGTTGCGGGCGAGCGGTATTCGGTCACCGTCATGCCGTCGGGAAAGGCGAGGTGGTCCTCATCGAACCATTTGTGGGTGAAGTAGGATTTCCCGGATCCATCCTGCCAGCCGTGCACATTCGGATGGGCCGGATCGGACGGCCAACCACCCATCACATGCAAGGCGGAGGCCGTGGTGGCGGTGGAGGACGCGCTGACATGAAACTGCACTTTCATGTCCTCGAACCATGGCACGTTGATGGTCGCCGGGAAGGTGAGGAATCCATTGGCGGGGCGAGAATGGTTGATCGCAGTGGTGGGTGCCGGGTTGTTCAGATAGGCGGAACCCGTGACGGTGACCTCCCAGGGAACCCCGCCCGCGCCGAGAACCTGGATGCTCGGAGGCAGGGTGAAACGACTGTCCACATCCAATTGATCGGCTTTGGTGATCAAGTTGCCATTGGCCCCCTTGAATCCGAGGGTGGCATGAAGTTTCTGCGGAGTGATGCTGGGGAAACGCGTTTGTGCTCCGACGCGAAGGAAACCGGTCGTTACACTGCGGCAGCCGCCGACGGTGGTAGGCTGGGCAAACTCGATGCTCAGCGGAGTGAAGTCCGTGCCCCAATAGGCGAGCGATTTGGTTTCACCCTCGGTGGCCAGGTTCATCTTCCCGGGCTGTCCCTGGCAGAGGAATTTCAGCTCCTTGAAATCGAGATCGAATCCCGGGAATGAAGCAACCGGGCTTTTCACATGAAGCGAGCCACCGGTTTTTGATTCGACATTCTCCCCATCGAGGAAGGCGAGACGCAGCCCGTCAAAGACAACATCGAATTCATACATCACGTGGTTGCCGGGAAAGGCCTGCGCCTCATGGATGCCGGTCACCCCGCCCGCACGGATATAATATTTGCTGCGGGCATTGAGATCATAGTCCGGTGTGCTGATGCCGGCGAGCACGCTGCGGCCGGCCTTCGATCCCGGCGCGCCCGCCCTCAGGTTCAGTCCGGCATAGTCGGCGAATCCATCGCGATAACCCGCCGTGAGCGGGCGCTCGTAGCTGCCATCGTTCATCACGCCGCTGAGGAGCAGCGATTGCGGGCGTTGGACTTCGGAAACGGGCATGGTCGCCGAGCCCGGCAGGAAGAAGCCCGGAGCGTGAAAAGTCCCGGCGCTCCACTGGCTCGTCTGGTGGGCATAGGGCGATCCACCTTCCGGCGGTGAGACGCCACCCACCAACTCAGTCGTGCCCCAACGCAAGCGCTCGGGGGTGATGGCTCCTTGCGCGCGAAGTCCGCCGTCGGGTGTGATGTGGAGCTTGTCATCCGCGGGCGTGAAAACCATCTGTCCCGGCCCGGAGGTGCCACCGCACCCGCCGCTGCGGCAATCGCGCTTGTAGCCGACCGTGATGGGAGTGGTGGTTTCGATGTAGTTTGGCCCGGTGATTTCGTTCGCAACGACGGTAAAGCGACCTTGTGACCAGGTGACGGAGACGCCTTGCGGGAAGTGGGTTTCCATCTGACCCGCGCCGAGATCGAACTGGACTGTTAGAAGCGCCTCTCCTTGGGAACCGGTGGCGATGGTGACCGGAGTGGTGCTGGTGATGTTTTCGAGAAACGCATCATTGCCCGGGCGGTTCGCCGCAGTGGGATCGGCGAGCAGCGGCGCGAGATTGGAGAGTTTTTCTTCCATGAACTGCCGTGTGAGCACCGGACCGGCAGGGTCGGCGGGATCGCTGGTCGCGGTTTGGGAGAACTCGAAGGATCCCGCCGCCACGTTCCAGGTGATTTCCGAAGTACGGAAACGGATCGGCAGGCGGTCGCAGAATGCATAAAAGTATTGCCCGGCCGGGGCATTCACCGTTTTCGATGGGAAGGGCAGCGTGAAGTCATGGTTCAATGCCACCGGGCCCAGATCCAATCCCGCCTGATGCCGCAGTGAACTCTGGCTGGTGGAGATGCCGAAACCCGAGGGAAAAATGACACCTCCGTTCTCTAACAATGCACCGGAGGAATCCATCCGGATCACGCCCCGGATGAAACGCAGGCCACCGAGCGTGACGATGTCGGACGCCGTCGTTTCCAAGGACTGGGTTCCGCCTGTGACGGTCGCGTCACCGCTCGCGGGATCGTAAGTCACATCCAGCAAGGCGCCGTTTCCATAACGACGGCCCGGAGCGGCCGGGGCGGAACCCTCCGCGACCGCGAGTTGTGTGGAATAGAGATCCGGAGCAGTGAACGCCATCGGTGGCGACGGATCATTCGCGAGTTGAGTGAAGACCGTTTCCACACCCCCGAACCAGAGTTTCCCACTCAACACAAGGAAGCGCCGGGCGCTCGTTGTCTTCAGCGCCGGAACGGCCGGCACCGGCGTGTTATCGGGCTCCAGCGTGGAAACCGTCACCTCCAACTGATAGTCCGCCATCGGATCGAGCGCCACGCCCGCCGCTGGAGCGAGGGAAATCTCCTGCGTCCACACATCGGTCACCGGATCAGGTGGACTGCCTGCCGTGCGGGCAAGCATCGGCCGCGTGACTGTTAGAACAGGATTCTCCAAAGGCACATCGGCGAGTGAAGCACTGTTGAAGAGGCGGAGATCGAGTTTCACCCCCACATCGGCCGCGGGCTGGGCGACCGATTCGATATCATATCGATGCAGGGTCATTCCGAGCGCGGCCTTGAAGGTTTCCCGGCCTGCGACGGATTTCAGGATTTGCGGATCCGTGACCGCCAGCGTGCCGGTGACGGCTTTGACATGGAGCGAATCATCATCCGCGGTGATGTTCGTGAAGTGGATCCATTTCCGCCAGCTGCCGAGGTAGATCACCGGAGCGGACCACGGTCCCGAGTGCGAGCGATAGCGCACCGAGGCGACCACCCGATGGTTCGCTTGTGGGTCGAGCATGGCGGCCGGTTCCAGCGCGGCATCGATGGATTCGGTTTGCTGCTGTTGCGCGGCGAGGTTGAAGAGCCCGGTCTGGACGACGGAGGTTCCGCCGGATGCGAGGTCCACTGGCAGGCCGGTCGTTTGATCGACCAGGCCGAAGGTCGCCTCCACTTCGATCTCATCGGGAAGGACCGGGTTGGCGTTGAACAACTGCAACTGGAAGCGTGCGTTCACCGCCTCCCGGTCGTAAGCCGGATCACCATTCGCGGCCTCGGCGGCGAGAAGGAAATTCGATGGATTCGTGGCATCCACGGCGGCCGCCTGCACGGTCAGCATGGCGCGGGCCTGCATCGCGGACAGGAACAGGCACCACAGGATGATGAGGGATGGAAAAAATCTCACGCAAAGTTTCCACCGAATCCGATTCTGAAGATTACAGGAATTTTCCTGAAATCATGGCTTCACGACCTTCACCCGGTAAAACTTCGCATTCTCGGTGGCATTCAGGTCCGTGATGGTCCTCACGTTTCCGGCGTCGTTGGTGCCGAATCCGGTGAGCTCCTGCCAGCCTCCAAGCGTGGTGCTCGTTTCGACGAAGTAGCTGCGGTCTGCAAGGCGCGGGGAGAATTGGAGTTGCATTTGACCGGGAAGACCTGGTGTTCGGCCGATTTCCTGAAGAAATCGCGAGCTGCGGTTGGTAGGGATGACGCCTGCGACGAATTCGAAATCATTCGCTTGCCCGTCCCCATCCGGATCCGCTATGGGTCCGGAGACGGAGGGATCGTTCAGTGCAATGGCATCGAAGTATTGCTGCTGCCATTCGCCCATCGCGCCGGGCGTGAATCGTGCGTAGGACCGACCGTTGGTGGCGACCCAGAAGTGACCTCGCTGATGAGGATTGAGTGCGACGTAGGTGGCGTTTGGAAAACGGAAACCCGCCTTGGAGCATTCGCGCCAGAGCGCACCATTGTTGGATGAATAGTAGATCTTGAAATAGGCATCACCGAAACGTTTTGCGCATACCAGAACCTGCCCATCATGGGCATCAATGGCACGGACTTCTGAAAAGCCGGTGTTGGAAAACGGAGTATCGAGGTAGGTCCAGTTGGTGCCGTTGTTGGTCGAGTATGCGAGACCGAGATGGCCATTCATCCCACCGAACCACAGGCGGCCCGTTGCTGAGTCCCGGGTGAAGTATCCCCAAGCATTCCAGTCGTAGAGCTTGTTGTTGGTTGGACCGGCGCTCGAATGTCCGGCCGAACCCCATGTCGCACCTCGATCATTGGAAATAAGAAAACCCACCCCATTCAACCATGCGAATCGCCGCGAAGGCGTGCTGGCATCTGCCTCCATGAAAACAAAATGGCTGAACTCATCTCCCCAGTTTCCTCCGGCGGGGACGCCAGTGGATTTGGTGAAGGCCACACCGCCATTCATGCTGCGATAGATGCCGGAGTTGGTGTTGGAGGTATCATGCACGGCGATGAGAATTTCATTCGCATCATCCGGCGCCACACAGCCGCTGATGATTTCACTGCCCGATGGCAAACCGCTGCCTGTCACTCCGGCCACGTGCGTGAGCGACCAATTCACGCCATCATCAATC
>JALOTR010000618.1 GCA_025457805.1 Akkermansiaceae bacterium
CCTGCGAGCAGTAATGGGAACTCGCGGCCCCGGCGCGATAGATGTCCGAGTAAACATGCCCACCCTCGATGAGAGGCTTCGGGCTTGCGTTGAGAAGTTCTTCCTCAATCTCCCGTGATGCAGCGGCTTCATACATGCGGAAAATCCTGCCCGAGCTACGCCTCAGAAACTCGAAACTGGGCACCGCCGCATGGATGCCATAGAAGATTTCCCCCTGCACTGCAGGTGTGGTGGATGGCACGCCCGAATAGAAATCCTCCAGAGTGAAATGACCGCGGCGGATCAGTCTGGCAAGGAACGGCATGCGGCCCCGGCGCAGTGCCCTGTCAAACTCGGTGCGGGAAAGCCCGTCAATCTGTAACACAATGACGCCTGGTTCCGCCGTCTCACCCTTGGGAACGGGAACTCCCAGCAAACGCGCGGTCCAATGGGTGCGGGAGAATTTCTTTCGTAGCCACCGGACCTGCGCCGCGATCCGGCTAATCAAGCTTCACCTCCCCGCTTGCAGGTGTTTCCACCACAGCCGCCGCAGCACTCATCTTTTCCATCAGCAGATTCCATTCGATCCGCATGTTCTCCATCATGCGGTCCCACAAGGTGGTGTCGGTTTCAACCATGGGTAGCTTCCGATCAATGAGTTCGTGATAACTCACCAGAATCCTCGCAACACAGGCGCGGGTGCAATAACTCACCGCCGTCGCAAGAGCAGAAGCGTGGAGTCGTTCGGATTCGGTCCGATTGGAAATCAATCTTCCAAGCGCCTCGGCGAATGCAGTGGGGTCCGCTTCGCCATCCAGAAGATAACCGTTTTCGCAATGACTCACGATTTCCCTCACCCCGGGGCCATCGAGTGCAACGACGGGTTTGCCGGCGGCCATGGCTTCCGCGAGCACCAATCCCTGGGTCTCGGATTGGGAGGCAAAAGCAAACCAATCCATCGCCGCATAGGCATCCGCAAGGGTTTGTCCTGTCAGCAATCCGGTGGCGATCACTCTTGTTTCTTCAACTCTTGCGTGCAGAAGTTCGAGTATCTCTGCCTTGGCATCGCCATTCCCCACCACCAGAAATACCGCGTGTGGATGGGCCTCCATAGCGAGGGCAACAGACTCGGCAAGAAAGAGAAGGTTCTTTTCTTTTGCCAGCCTTCCCACATGGCCGATGACGGCTGCATCCGCAGCGATCCCTATTTCCTTTCGAAAGCGACCGCCATTTCCTGATGCGAAGAATCCCAGATCGATGCCCGTTGGATTGGCGCGAATCTCTTTGGAGACGCCGCGTTTGACCAGCAAGTCCGCAATGCTTTGGCTGGGGGCGATCACCCTGTCGCACAAATTGCAATACTCTGTGGCAAGCTGAATCACCACACGTTTCAAGGCAGGTGAATCCAGTGGAACATAGTGTGTGTAACATTCATACAATGTATGATGGGTGAAAAGGATCGGCACATGGGACTTCCATGCCTCGCGGAGTGCCGTGTCGCCCAATAGAAATGGATGATGACTGTGGATGATGTCGGGTTTGAAATCATCCATGAAATCCCTCACCAGATTCGGGACCGGAAGTTGCACCGAGAAGTCGCTGCCATTGAAATTCTGGATGGCGGGAGTCCGCAGCACGTTGGCCGCTTCTTCGGCTCCATTGAAATCCGGTGCGATGATGCGGACCTCATGTCCCATCCTGCTGCATTCCTTCGCGAGCGTATCGACCGCCCTCGCCACGCCACCCACATGGGGCAGATAGGTGTTGGTGAACATGGCGATTCTCATGATTTTCTGAGATGAAAGACAGTTTCTCCGTGAGCCGCTTCCACTTGGATGTGACCGGGCACGGTGACGATGAGACGTGGCACCTTGGTGCGCCATTCCGCCTGGATGGCGAGCCGTGAATCGAAGTATGAAACATGGATTTTTCCCCAACGGGTCCAGGTGGGGCCAAAGCTGATCTCGGCTCCACCATTGTGCCATTCGTCGAGGATTCCTGATCCCAGAATGAGATGATCATCCTCCTCCCTGACGAAGCAATTGCGGATCATCATCACCCATTCCGCGGCGGCCCAGCCATGTTGACCATCGCCCATGCAGCCTCCGAGCGTGTGAGGATGGATGGCCTCCGGCCATTGTCCGGTGGGGGATGCCAGATCGGCGACGCGCCGGATCAAATCCGCGTAACATGGATCCCCTGCACGCAAACGGGTTTGTGCCAGATCGAGGGTGAGATAGGCATTGATGCCCGAATGAATCATTTCCTGAAAAAATCCTCCCTGATGAAAACAGTTGTCTGTTAGAGAATCTGCCGTTGCGAGAATGCGCCTGTCTCCGGGAGGATATAACTGTAGTGGATAGTCCGCGACCATGGAGCCGATCGCTCCCGCGTCCATGCGCCTCCCGGGTGCTGCGGGAATGCCTCCCTTGGAACGTGCGTTTGGGATCGATGTGATGCTTTCACCCATGCAGCGGGCGATTTCGATCGACAAGGCTGAGGCTGCATCCGCTGGTGCATCCTGTCCCAAGGAGCGCCACATCCGCGCAATGGCCCCCGATCCGGCCCATGCCCAATAGTTGTCCCAATAATAGTAGTCATTGGGACCCAGATGTTCCGCGCTGAAGCCCGCTGGCAGCAGGCCTTTCGTGCCTTTGAGGGTATCTTCCCGATTCCGTTTCCGCTCAAGCCATGTGACCGCTTTTCGCAAGGAGCGATCCATTTCCGGATCGGGCCCGACTCCTGTGAGTTCCCAGCTTTTGGCGGCGATCCACAAGACCTGCCCGTTGGAATCCCACTCGCCTTCCTGTGAGAGGAAATAGCCTGACAGGTTCTGTCTGGCAGGGAATCCTGCCATCACGCGGGCGGCTGTTCCGATCATTCCGATTGCCAGCATGGGATGCAGCATCAGACAGGCATCGCGAAACCAGAAGCGCCGATAAGTATAAGGTCC
>JALOTR010000032.1 GCA_025457805.1 Akkermansiaceae bacterium
ACGCTGGTTCCGATGGTTGCCTTTGTCGGGATTCTTATCTCCCTGGCGATTTGTTTGCCCACGAATGCCACCAGCGGATTCGTGGACCTCGCTTGGCGGGGAGCGCTCTGCATGATGCCGTTTTTGTTTCTCGGACGTCGCGTGTTGAAGGAGATTTCAAAACCTGTTGCTTAAACCCAATTCACCATGAAGAAACTCCGAGTTCTCATCGTTGCAGAAGCAGCCAATCCGGATCTGACGAGCGTGGCGCTCATCGGTCACTCCCTGAGTCAGGCACTTGGGAGGGTTTGCGATGCGCATTTGGTGACGGAATCCCGCAATGAGGGCTCACTGCTCAAGGCTGGGGTTCAATCGGAGTTTTTCACAGCGATTCGCAATCCCGCGCAAAGCATCGCCTTCCGCATCGCATCCGTATTGCGTGGTGGGAACAGCCTCGGCTGGACCATTCACTCCGCCCTCACGACACTGGCTTATCCCTTGTTCGAGCGGAAGGTCTGGCAGGAGTTTTCCGGAAGACTCAAGGCAGGTGAATTCGATCTCGTGCACCGCATCACTCCGCTGAGCCCAACGACGCCGAGTTATCTATCAGGAAAGCTGGCATCCATCGGGGTGCCGATGGTGCTGGGTCCCTTGAATGGCGGGATTCCATGGCCGGCGGGGTTCGATCAGGTGCGCATGGCGGAGCGCGAGTGGTTGGGATATTTCCGGGATGTTTATCGGATTTTGCCCGGACTTGCTGCCACGAGAAAACTCGCATCTGCCCTCGTCCTCGCATCGCGTCATACGTATGGGGAGGTGACTGAAAACAAAGACTCTCTCCTGAAGAAGGCCGTGTGGATTCCCGAAAATGCCATCGATCCCGAGCGATTTCCCGAGATCCATTGCGATCCCGCGCCGCCGGTGGATGGTGAGCCGATGCGATTGGCGTTTCTCGGACGGCTGGTGCCTTACAAAGGGGCTGACATGTTGTTAGAGGCGGCTGCGCCTCTGTTGAGGGAAAAGAAAGCGGTGTTGGAAATCATCGGTGATGGTCCGCAGATGCCGGAACTCAAGGCGATTGTGGAGCGGGAGAAGCTCGGAGATGCCGTGGAGTTTCCCGGATGGGTCCCACATGGCGAAGTGCGCGCGCACCTTTCCAAGGCCAAGATTTTTGCCTTTCCCAGCGTGCGCGAATTCGGTGGCGGTGTGGTGTTGGAGGCGATGGCATTGGGCCTGATGCCGGTGGTGCTGGATTATGGTGGACCGGCGGAGTTGATTCCAGAGGGTTGTGGGAAAGTTGTGCGGATGGGCAATCGCGATGAAATCATCCAGTCCTTCGCCCGCACTCTCGCCGATCTAACAAGCAAGCCGCAGCAAGTCTATCAGACCGGGCTGCGCGCCCAGAATCATGTGCGCTCCCATTTCACATGGGATGCCAAGGCAAAGCAATTGGTCGAAATCTATCAGTGGGTCCTCGCAGGCAAACCCGAGCCGAAGCCCGCTCCGTTCGCCAAGGCCTGATCAGACTTCTCCGTCCGGATAGAGTTGGTGGAACTTGATCGCCTCCACCGCGATCGCCACCGCTGTGCCAAAGATCGTTTGCACCGAAGCCGTGCGGGGAACCTGGGCGGCCGGGCGCGAGAGTCCCATGATGAACTGGCCGTAAGTCTGCGCTCCTGCCACGTGTTGCAGCAGCTTGAGCGCGATGTGAGCGGCGTCGAGATTCGGGAAAACCAGCACATCGGCACTCGGGCGTGCATCGGCGCCGGGGAGTTTGACCTCCGCCGCGGACGCATCGAGTGCGACATCGGCCTGAAGCTCGCCCTCGATATCGATTTCCAGGAAGTTTTTCAGCACTTCCGCCTGGGCAAGGGACGCTGCAGCAGCCATGCGGCGTGCGTCCGGCGTGCCCGCGCTGCCCTTGGTCGAGTGGCTGAGCATGGCGACATGCGGCTTGCGGCCGAGGAAATGCATCGCGAGTTTTCCCGTTTCGACGGCTATGGATGCGAGTTCGTTGACGTCCGGATTCGGGATCAACGCGGAGTCCGCGAGCAAAAGAATCCCCGAGCCGCCGAGGTGAGTCAAATGCGGTCCGACCAACACAGAGACCCCGAAAATCCGCGGCACGTTTGGCAGCGGCTTGATCGTGTGGAGCAGCGCGCGGAAGTACGCAGCGGGCATCGCCTGATTTCCACCCACCACGGCATCCGCCTGGCCGTATTGGACCATGAGCGAGCCGAAATAATGCGGACGGGCGACAATTTCCTCGGGTTTGCCGAGTTGGCGGTCGCGGTAGCGGTCCATGTTTTCCACCCGCTGGCAGAACAATCCGAAGTCCGAAGCGAGCGGGGGATCGATGATGTGGACAAATTTCAGCGAGATCGAATGCTCCGCCGCCATGGCCCGGATGCGTTCGCGATTGCCGAGCAGGATCGGGGCTACCACCTCTTCCTTGACCAGCCGGGAGGCGGCTTCGATCACGCGGATGTCCTCGCCTTCCGTGAAAACAACCCGTTTCGGGTGCCGGCGGAGTTGGTCGAGCAGGTGGGCAATGACGTTGTTGCCGGACTTGGGTTCTGATGGAAATTCGGACATGGGTGTGCCGGTGCTTGCACGGCGGGACGAGTCTAGTATGCCTTTTGCCGCCCGTTCAATCCGATTCATTCCCGACTTTCATGCCAGCCGATTACCACACCCACACCCCGCTTTGCCGCCATGCGACCGGCGAGCCCGAAGCCTTTGTGGATCAGGCCTTGGCGGCGGGAATCACCGAATACGGGATCTCCGACCACGCCCCGCAAGTGCCGGAGCCATTTGACGAATGGCGCATGCTGGATGAGGAAATGCCCGCCTATTTCGAGTGGGTCGAGCGCGCCCGCAAGCACGCTGGCGGGCGCATTCCCATCCGCGTGGGGCTCGAATGCGATTGGCTCGAAGGCAACGAGGAGTGGATCGCCCAACTCGCCGCCCGCCACCCATGGGACTATCTGATCGGTTCCGTGCACTACCTCGGCGACTGGGATTTCGACAACCCGAAGTGGCTCGGCCGCTGGGCGGAGAGCGATGTGGACGCCGTTTGGTCCCATTATTGGAAAACCTACACCCGCATGATCGATAGCGGCCTGTTCGATATCATGGGCCATCCGGACCTCGTGAAAAAATTCAGCCACATCCCGGCCGGCGATCTCACCCGATTTTACGAACCTGCCATTGATGCGCTCGCTTCATCCGGCAGCGTCATCGAAATCAACACCGCCGGCTGGCACAAACCCTGTGCCGAAGCCTACCCCGCGCCGGGCTTTCTGGAACTTGCCTGCTCCGCCGGAGTGCCTCTGGTGATTTCATCGGACTCCCATGCTCCATCTGAAATCGGGCGCGACTTTGCCAAAGCCATCGAGTGGGCAAAGGCCGCCGGTTATCGTGAAACGCAGTTGTTTGAAAAACGCAAGCGGCGCTCGGAAATGTTATAACTCGATCCTCGCCAGCACCTCCGCAGCGGTCATGCCTGATTCGCGCATGGTGGCGATGGACAGTGAATCGTTGCGTTTCGCCAATCGCTTGCCTTGGTCATCCAGCATCAACTCATGATGCAGATAAACCGGCTCCGGCAGTTCCAGCAGGACCTGCAGCAGTCGGTGGACATGAGTGGATGGCAGCAAATCCTCGCCGCGTGTGACATGGGTAATGTTTTGCCATGCATCATCCACCACCACGGCGAGATGATAGGCACAACCGATATCTTTTCTCGCCAAAACCACATCGCCTAACAGAAATGGATCGACTGCCACGGTTCCGCATCGGAGATCGGTGAAACTGAGGGGGCCGGTCTGCGAAGCTGCCTTCACGGCATCCAGCCGCCATGCGTGCGATCTCCCCTCGGAAATTCTCGCGTCCACATCATCCTGAGCCAGATGACGGCAGGTCCCCGGATAGACCGGACCCATCGGCCCCTGCGGCGCGGAAGCCATGCGGGCGAGTTCTGTCTCGATCTCCTTGCGTGTGCAAAAGCACGGATAAACCAATCCCCGCTCCCTCAGCGACAAGAGCGCCGCATCGTAGGCCGCCGTGCGGCTTGTTTGGCGCAATGGCACACCATCCCAGTGCAGGCCCAGCCAGCTCAGGTCCTCCTCGATGCCATGATAAAACTCCTCCCGCACCCTCGGACCATCGATGTCTTCATGGCGCAACAGAAACTGCCCGCCCGGTGATTGCCGCGCGAGATCGTGAGCCACCTTGGCGGCAAGCGCATGCCCGAGGTGCAGCCGGCCCGTCGGGCTGGGTGCGAAGCGGGTGCGGATGATGCTTTCCATTCCCATGATGCGGTCGATGCCGCAGATTGAAGCGGCTCCGCTTTTATTTGAAAAGCACATCCACTCCCATCGCCGACTTGCGCAGGAATTTCGGCATCTTTGCCGGGTCTCTCGGGCGCAAGGTTCGATAGGCGAATCCCGCCAGCCGCAGGATGAAAATCTTGTCCAGCCAGCGATAGCCACGCTGCTTGCGGATGAGGACCCGCGCCGCCCAGCCAAGCGTGCGCCGTCTCACGGGGAAGGGGGCGAAGGAAATCTTGATGCGATAACGCTGCCTTTCTTCCGATGGCCAGCGTTGTTTGTAGGCTTTCTTGGCCTCGCGGATTTCCTCCACCAAGGTATCATCAAATGGCTGGAAATAATATCTTCTCGCCAGCCATGCAAGATGAAGGAAATCCCGCAGATGCTCGATGTCATCCACCGGCAATTCCGCCTTGGCTGCCAGTTCGATCATGCGTGGAAACAAGCGTGCTGCCTCTTCTCCCTGTCGCAATGCTTCTTCAGGCTTGGAGACAAAATGCCTCATCACTTTGCGCACGCCGTGATTGATGAACAGGCTGTCCCAATACACATGCAGCAGCGGCGGGATGCGCACGCGCCGGAAGAAATGCTTCTGCGAGGCAAACTCCGGAATATACATCAAGTCCCGGATCACCACATCCGCATGATCGAGCAATTCGAGAGTCGCTGCCAGTCTCTCCGGCCCCACCATCGATTCCAGCGCGGCGTCCGCCTTCATGCCTTGTTTGAAAACCGCCGTGGCCGCCAGCGTGTTGAAGCGGATCCAGACATCACGGCTATTTTGTTCCAGAAATGCCCTTCTCTTAAACCGATGCCACCCACCGGTCTGACACCACACGGAAATACCCGCCATGCCTTCCACCCCGGCCAGCTCGGCGGCGAACTTTTCGCAGTCCCAACCGATGAACGACGGATACTCGCCCGCTCCCTCGTATTCGCGACGTGCCTGCAACTCTAACAACTTTCTCTGCTTCACCCGGAAGAAGGCGCGGTTGAGCGGCAGATATCGGAAGAAGTCACTCTCGCCATGTTTCATGGAAACGATGAGATGTTTGGAATCCAATCCATCCAGCGTGCGATCCAAGGTATCCCGATGCCACATCAAGTCGCCGATCGGATGCGCGCCCACGGTCCAAGTGCGGAAGATGAGGTTTTTCCCCCGTGCTTCGAACACCGGCAACAGGCCCCGCAAGAGCTGATTCGTCTCCTGCGGATTCCTCACATGAAGCCGCGTGCGGATGGGGTCCTTCACATCATTTCCATCACTTTCACCGATGCGCAGAATCAGCCCCGACACTTGGGGGAAATCATCGAGCAGCGAAACCACCAGTTCCTGATAGAAATCATCCAGCGACTTCTTGTCATGGCCGATCTTTTCCTCCACCGCAGGCGTTACCGGAACCACGTCGCTTGTTAGATAAATCTCCAGTCCGAATTCATGCTTCAACAAATCAAAGAAACACCGGAATTTCTCCCTCAAGTGCCCGATCCGTTCCCGAACCTCCGGCTCATGCAGCGGGTGATGCGCAAGGTGGGCGAGATCATCCAGCGACACGGCATTGTAACCCTGCGCCACCGCCTCTTTTGCGAAGATCCGCAGGTCGGACTCGATGGCGTCCCACAGTTCCGGCGTGGCGCTGTCCAGATGCAGGAAGGGAATCTTCGACCAGTTCACCCGTTTCCGTTGGTAGCCACGGAAAAACGGACCGATGGCATCGATGAGGAAGATTTCCATGATTTGTCGCACCCGTAGGCAATCGGGCATCCGTCCCCACCGCGAGGCAGGATGTCTGACGGAAATGTCACCAAGTTCCGGGTGACCGGATTTTGACGAAAGCCGCGCTTCGATTTGCAGCACCCCCTGCGGAGATTGACGCCCGCCCATGGGCGATTCCTAATGTTACCGGATTCAAACGGATCCTGATTTCAAAATCCAACCCATCAACCCATCATGAAAGACTTCCGCGCCCCTGAGATCCGCAATTTCGCTGTGACCGGTCACGCATCCACCGGAAAGACCCTGCTCTGCGAGGCCATGCTCGTTTGTGCGGGCAAGATCAACCGCGCTGGCAGCATCGAGCAGGGCAGCACGGTTTCCGATTTCCATTCGGATGAAAAGGAACATCACCAATCCATCCACGCCACGGTTATGACCGAGGAATGGCTGGGGCGCGAACTCAATATCATCGACTGCCCCGGCACACCGGATTTCATCAGCGAACCTCTGAGCGCGCTACGCGTGGCGGATTCCAGCATGATCGTCATCAGCGGCGTCAACGGAGTGGAAACCGGCGCCGACGAAGTTTGGGCCGCGGCAGGAGATTATGATATCCCGCGCTTCCTGGTCATCAACATGCTCGACCGCGAGCGGACCCGCTTCGATGAGATTCTGGAAGAAGCGCGCGATCATTATGGTGCCCGCGTGTTTCCCATGACAGTCCCCGTCGATGCCGGGCCAGGCTTCAGTTCGGTGCTCGATGTGATGCGCTCGGAAGTCATCACCTTCGCGGCGGATGGCAGCGGGAAATATGAGGAGAAACCTGCGGAAGGTGCACTCAAGGAGCGCGTGACGGAACTGCACCGGCAGTTGATCGACATGGTGGCGGAATCGGAAGATGCCCTGTTAGAGAAATTCTTCGAAGAAGGAACTCTCACCGAAGAGGATCTGCGCGCCCATGTGCATGAGGCGGTGCAAAAAGGGCTCGTAGTGCCGGTCTTCGCCGCATCCGGAGTGAAGAACATTGGAGTTTCCCGGATTCTCGATTTCATTGCCAAGTATGGCTCCTCACCCGTGGATCGTGCCACCGTTGCTGGCAGCACTTTGGAGGGCGCGGATGTGGAGGTCGCACTCGATGATGGCCAGACAGTTGCTTTTGTTTTCAAGACCATGCACGAACCGCATGTGGGAAATCTATCATTTTTCCGGGTTTACAGCGGAGATGTGATATCTGGTTCGGAACTCATCAATGCCAACCGCGGTGAGAGCGAACGCATCGGGCAGTTATATCGGGTGAATGGTCCGGCCCGCGAAGCAGTCAACTCGCTTCACGCCGGTGACATCGGTGCCGTGGTAAAACTCCGCGCCACGCGCGCAGGCGACACACTCTGCGCCGCTGCCCGGCAGGTGACACTTCCGGTGGTGGATTTCCCCGCGCCGAACACGCGGGGGGCTCTCGTGGCGAAGTCGAAGGCAGATCTCAACAAACTCGGCGAAGGTCTATCTGCCCTGCGCGAGGAGGATCCCACCTTTGATTATCATTTCGATCCCGAGGTCGGCCAAACCATCGTCTCCGGCCAAGGCTGGCTGCAACTCCAGATCATGGCGGAGGAACTCAAGCGCCGCTTCAACGTGGAGGTGGAACTGGTGGCCCCGAAAGTTTCCTATCGCGCCACCATTTCCGGCCGTGGGGAATCGAAACACCGGCACAAAAAACAAACCGGCGGCGCGGGCCAGTTCGCGGAAGTGTGGATGCGCATCGAATCGCTCCCAGCGGAAAGCGGTGTGGTTTTCACCCAATCGCTCGTCGGCAGCAATGTGGACCGCGTCTTCGTGCCATCGGTGGAAAAAGGCGTGCAGACGGCCTGCACCAGCGGTCCCTATGGCGGATTCCCGGTCACCGATGTGAAGATCGATTTTTACGATGGAAAACAACATCCCGTCGATTCCAAGGACATCGCCTTCCAAATCGCCGGCAAAGCGGCCTTCAACGAAGCCTTCCTCATGGCCAAACCCAAACTGCTGGAACCCGTGATGGAACTCCGCGTCAAGGTGCCATCCGATGCCGTGGGCGCGGTGCTCGCCGATCTATCAGGTCGCCGCGGACGCATCATCGGCATGGAATCGGAAGGCCGCTTCGAGGTGGTCGTGGCCCATGTCCCGCAAGCGGAGCTCTATCAATATTCCATCCAACTCCGCGCGATCACCGCAGGGCGGGGGAGACATCGGGAAAAATTCGAGCGCTATGAAGACGTGCCGCGCGAGAGCGAAGGGAAAATCATCGCTGAACACGGCCGCAAAGCCGAGGAGGAATGACTCTCCGCTCAACGCCGGCTCCGCCGACGGCGCAAGCCAAGTGCCACTCCGAATGCACAAAGGGCGGCGGCTGTCGGCTCGGGGATCACGGAAAGTTGCGTGACGGAAACGTTGTCCAACAACATGGCGGAGCCATCGGTATTGATCAGCGACTTGAATGAAATCGTGCTGGATGTGGAAGTGGCAATGAACTCGAAGTTGCGCGTCTGCCAGTTGACCGTCAGTGGAAGCGATGCGGAGAAGTTATAACTTGGCAGGGAGGTGAGACTGAATTCCGTGGTCACTCCACCGGCTTCGGTCTCCATCCGCTTCGGATCGGCGGTGCTGTTCGGATAAATGAATCCAGCGATATCGAATGTCACCCGATAAGTGGTCCCGGCGGTTGTGGGAATGACCGTGGAGATTTTGCCCGCGTTGTCTCCGTTCAAGTCGATGGAATACAGGCCTTGAGAAGAGTTCCAAACCGATTGTTTCACCCAATCGATGCTGCCGGAGTTGACAGTCCAGCCGGTGATGGCGGTGGAGCCTGCGGCGGGAGTCACAAACAGGGGACCCGTGTGGCCGGGGATTTCAAAACTTCCGGCACCGATTCCGTAAATGGAGTCGATGATGTTGGCGGCTTGCATCGAAGGCGCGGCAACGAGGGCAAGCAAGAGGGGGACGAAGGTAGTTCGCTTCATGGGGTGGCTGGTTTTGGGGAGGTGTCCGATGCAAGCCAGTGGGGACGTGCTCGCTTCGGACGGTTTGACAGTTAACAGACCTTTACCATCGTGGGAAGTAAAAATTCCAAAAAATTTTGAACATTTCGCCGTCCGGGCTGTCCCCATGGCAAAAATTCTCCCTCGGAAGCCCCCGCCGCATCGGCTTTTCTCTAAGGCTCAGGTCCGCCTTTGACGATGAATTCCCGGCCTTCGGCCACGCACCAGAGGCGATAAACGTTCATCACGTTCGGGCGGATGCCGGTGACTGGAATTTTTAGAAAACCATTTCGCTGAGCGGCTTCGAAGAGCTGCCTTTCCTTCTGGGTCAGCCGGTGACCGATCCTGCGGCTGCCGATTTTGGCCCGGGTCGGCTGACCTCGGCTGAGGCGTTCCACATCGTCTTTGTTCGGCTTGGGCATCGCGGGAGAGGTTGTTTCCTGGCCCAAGCTACTCAGCGTTGGAGCTCAAGCAACTCGGCGCGGAGGGCCTGGGTGACGTCCCATTCGTAGGTGGACATCGCCGGAGCTTCCGGGCGGATCTCGAACAAGCGGTCCTGCTGCACCCACTGCTTCTCGATGCGGTAGTGAAGCGGCACTGAAAGCGCCATCACCACCATGGCGAAGATCCACACCGGCACCATCACCCGGGCAAGCACCCCGCGGCGGAGGGCTTCGTCGCGATGATCCATCAGGGTTACCAGGCATCCACCGAGCAGCCAAAGGATGGGAAGAATCAGCAAAACCGACGCTGCGTAAACCATCGCATTCGTGAAATTCGGCATCGATAGAATCCAACCGGCCGTTGGAATGGCCAGCATGGCTCCCACCGCCGCCACCACGCCCATCCACATTCTGGGGGATTTCAATTGGAACACCTTGCAGCGTTTGTTTAATCGCCACGCGGCAATCACAGGCGAAAGCACCAACATCATTACCAACAAGGCGAGGAACTCGGCATAAATGTGGACGAAGCCGGTGTGTTTGAAGGACCACTCGCGCGAACTCATCGAGGTGAAATGCACGAAGCCCATGTATCCGAGGAATGGCAACAAAACGCCTCCGACAAAAATCCAGATCCAGTCAGCTCCCCGCAGTTGATCCACCATCCGCTGGCTCAGTCCGCGAAGAATGGGACTCTGGCGGAACTGGTGCATCCACGCCAACAAAGCGGCGATTCCAAGCGGCAACAAGGCGATGATGGAAAAAGCGCGGGAGACCAGTGCATGATCGGTGTAACGACTCGGGCGGAGATCGGATTCTGTGAGCTCCACACGCGAAGTGGTCTGGTTTGGTAGAAGTGGGAGACTGAGGGTAGCAAGAATGGATCCCCGCATCCGGATGAGATCTTGAATCGGATCTCTCCTTCCTTTCACTGTTTTGCGAGCCCTGTCGGCTTTCTTGAGCTCGTGGAGTTGATCAAATCGCTTGAAATCCTCTTCTAGCCCCAAAGTTTTTGCTGCGTCCCGGAAATTCTCGACCGTTGCGAACAGAAACACTTTCGCGACTAACAAATCGACCATCGTTGTTCCTTCCCGGGTCAGTGTCAGACTGATCTTTTCCCAGTCTCCTTTGATTCTTTGAAAGCCTTCCACGTCACGGGTTGCCGCGCACTGTTGTGCACCAGCAGCGAGGGCGTCGGCAAGTTTGCGGAAGCGGATGCTATAGGATGTGCTGGCTGCGACATAAGCGATTCGATACATCTGACTCATGAAATCATGACGCTCCGGCAGCAACTCAATCTGTTGGGATAGGATGCCGTTGCCGTCACTCCCGAGCCGCGATTTGTTGGCGGTATTATGAATTAAATCCAATGCGTTTTGGAGCTTGGCAGAGTCGATGATTTCCCAAGCAGGAGTCGGAATGTCCAAAGCTCGGGCGGTAGGTCCTTTCGATTTTTTGAC
>JALOTR010000619.1 GCA_025457805.1 Akkermansiaceae bacterium
GGTCACGAGTGAGATTTCCGGGTTGAGCAAGGCATCGATGAGGCAGCGCTGGCCGAGATTGAGCGGCTTGAGCGATTGGCCATCGGGGATCTTGAGCACCTCGGGAATGTTGAGACGCACAAAACGTCCATCGGCGGCCAAGCGGGCAGGGATGGTTTGTTTTTCCCCGGCTCCGAGCAGGACATATTCGTTGATGGCCACGCCGATCATGCGGTCTTCATCGACTTCCAGTTCGCCCGCACTGGCAAAACGCTGGAGTTCATTTCCATCCACCTCGATGCGGCGAACCTCGTAGTTGGACACCTCGCGGGCATCCACCTTGTCGTTGAGATAGTCCTGGCAATCGATGCCCACGGCGCGGGCTTTAAGCTGCATGTTGATGTCCTTGGTCACGAGCACAACCGGGGCGGTGTTGTGCTGCATGAGCAGGAGGCAGGCGGCGAGAATGCGGTGGTCCACCCGCTCACGATCCGGGAAAATGCGGTGGAAACGGTTGAGCATTTCCGAGTTCTTCGGGCAGCTCGCAGGATCGTAGATCACCAGGCGCACGGTGCCGCCACAGGCGGTGGTGACGCCCTGGGTGACCACGTCCGAGCTGGAAAACATCTCCGTGAGGCGGCGGTGGACGCGGCGGGCATTGGCTCCGCGCTCGGTTTGCTCGGACTTGAAGCGGTCCAGCTCGGCAAGCACATCCACCGGGATGCAGAGGTGGTTTTCCTTGAATCGCTCCAACGACGCGGGGTCGTGAAGCAGGACATTGGTATCGAGAACGTAGTTTTTGACAATCTGCGAGGGCGCGGTAAGGCCGAAATCGGTAGGCTTGGGAGACTGGTCTCCGGTTCGCCGCTTTTTCGAAGTTCCGTTGCTCTTTGAGGTTTCATCAAACAATGCGCATTGTGCCTCGTCGGAACGGTGAATCATGGATTTGTTGGGGGTAAACAGGGTGGTGGTGCGGGCGTTTGGGGACGCGAAGCTGGCCCGCTACCAGCATGCGCGGTGCCAAGTCGAGGCAGCGAATCTCGAATCTTTTTAATCAAGATAGCCTTACTATTGCGATATCCGTGGGGATGACAACACCGAAATGGACCGATTTCATCCCCGCCATCCAGCGCATGCCCGCGACCTTCCATGGTCCGGCGCGGGAAATCCGGGTTTGCTCCAGCCGACATTTTATGGCATTTCCCCGCTGTAATCGTCCGTATCTCTCCAAGTTCTGCCTGATCAACCGCCCCTGATTTTCATGAAACCAAAGCTCAACACCGGATCCGGTGGCTCACTCCCGCCGCAACATGGGAAAGACATTGCGGAAGCTTTCCAGCAGGCACAGATGATCGCGGCCAAGCGCCGCAAAGACCGCCAGACCTTGTGGCGCGCGGTGTTGATCGGTGGATTTTCCGTCGTCGCGGTGTTTGCCTGCCTCGAAGGATTGCGCCCGGCACCCGCGGAGAAGGCGCCGGTGAATGCGACGCTTTTGAGTGTGGATGAGAGCCCGGTGGAAATTGCGAAGGTGCTTCCTGCTCCCGCGGCAGAGGGCATAACTCCGCCGGAAGTGGCATTTGATACCCAAGGTTCTCAGAATCCCCAAAACCTCACACCGGCCAATCCCACCGAAGCGCCACAGACACCCGCCAAGGAAGCGGAGAAACTCGCCGCGGAGAAACCGATCATTCTAACAGGTCTCGATTCCGGTCGTGACACTGCGATCCAGCGCGATGCGGATTTGCTCAAGCGGGCAATCGGCTCCGGCGCATGGGACGCTTATCGCGGGCTGCTGGAAAAATCCATCACCGCAACCCTCGCGCAACTCCCGAAAGGCGAAGGAAGCAACCGCTTCGATGCTTTGTGGCGCGAGCCGGTGTTCTATCAGGCCTTCCTGCGTTGGAAGACCCTTTCCTCATTCTCGGAATCCGAGTTGTCATCCCATATCACGGATCTCTATTCCGGCGGAATGATATCATGGTTGTTGAGGAAAAACTCTGCCATGGAGGAACTGCTGCTCACGCTGCATTCCAAGGATGATGGCGGAAAAGTGATCCGCTTCCTGATGGATGCGTGGTCCGCCAACGAGGACAAATATGAAAAGTATTTCCCGCTCGCCGTGGCTTGTGCCGTGGTGTTCGACACGGACATGAACATCCCCCACCCCATCGGGAATGAGGAATATGGGGCGGAGGAAAAGGTGGATGCGATGAAGCGCTATCTTTGGTATGTTGAAAAAAACGAAAAAGGCAAACTCGCCGCTCCCGTTCATCACTCCACCGCACGCGATCTGGTATGGGCCGTCTGCGCTCCCGTGACGACATCCGAGCTTGAGTGGTCGCTCGACAAGATGCACTTCCGCCGGAAAAACTGGGGCGATGCTTACGGCCGTGTGGAATATCTGATGGAGCGCGCGGTGGAGGGTCTCAATCCTTACAAGGAATATTCATTCGCGGAAATCCTCAAGGAGGGCGGCATCTGTGGAGATCAATCGTATTTCTGCGTCAATACCGCCCGTGCCCAAGGCATCCCAGCCATGATCCTCAGTGGCGAAACCGATCTCGGCGGCCATGCGTGGGCAGGAATCAAAATCGAAAACGACGAGTGGACCACCGGCGTCGGCCGCATCGGCGGAGCGTCCAAAGGGCAGGCGGAGAATCCGCAAACCCGCAGCGCCATCACCGAGCAGGAAATCCTCCAATGGAATGACCGCCACCATCAAAGTGCGGCTTATACTCTAACAGTGTGGCGCCATTTGTGGTTGGCGGATTATTTCGCTGCGGTGGGCGAGGATGATGCAAACGCCGCCACCATCCGCCTCGCCAATCAACTCGGGCCCTCCTTCACCGAGACCTGGCAGGCGCTGTATTCGTCCTTGGAAAAGCAAATGCAACTCACGGGCGATCCCGCCGTGCCGAACAATCTGGAGGAATGGAAATCGTTTGC
>JALOTR010000033.1 GCA_025457805.1 Akkermansiaceae bacterium
GACAAATCATCACCCACGTGACCGGCATCGAGGTTTCCGATAACGATGATACTGACAAACTCCGCATCTTTGCTGACCAGTCCACCCTCAAGGTCGGCCAGGATGCCAAAGTTCGCCTGCACTCACGTCTGGACAAGGGACTCGCACTTCTCACTTACGAAGGTGAGACCATCCTCCGCTATCAGATCCTCGATCTCCGCAAGGATTACAATGATATCGATTTCAAAGTAGGACATGAACTGTTCCCCAACTTCCGACTTGCCGCTGCCGTCATTGATGGCCGGGAGCTTCGCTCGGCATTCAAGGAGTTCAGTGTTGAACGCGAGTTGAAGGTCGTGGTGAAACCACTCAAAGAGTCCTTCCTTCCCGGCGAAGAGGGCAAGGTTGAGATATCAGTCACCGATCAGATCGGCCAGCCTGTCGAAGCGGAGTTGAGTCTTGCTTTGGTGAATGAAGCGCTTTTCGCAGTGTTTCCTGACGCCACCACTCCCATTCTCGATTTCTTTCAGAAGGAGGCCCGTCGTTACGCCGAGTTCCATACCGGAGCCACTTGCGGCTTCCGTTATGAAGGAATCACCCGCCCGGTGGCCAAGGCCCTGACGGATGAAAGGCAACGTCTGGTCCGTGAAAGCGAGGAAGCCAGAGCATTGGATCTTGTCCGCAGTGAAATGTCCCAGTCACTTGCCAGACCCGCATCGGCATCCGCCATGCCGCTCGAACGGGGTGCTGGACTGGGGCAGACCCGAGTTGTGGCAGGAGCTCTCTCGGAACTCAGTCTCAACGAGGAGGTCCGTTATAAAATCGATGACAATCTTCAAGCCGGAAACAAAGCCCAAGCCCCGCCCGCACCTCGGCGTGAGGTGCAAGGAGAAGGCCGTTGGCTTCCTTCCATCATCACCGGAGCCGATGGCAAGGCTGTCGTTACCATCCCGATGCCCGAAACCACCACCGCCTGGCGTCTAACAGCCCGCGGATGCTCGGTGGAAACGCTGGTGGGCCAGGCCACCGCGACCACGCTCACCCGCAAGGATTTCTTTGTGGAACTCAAAACTCCTTCCTTCCTCCGTGAGGGCGATGAGATTCGTGTCGTCGGCCGTGTGCACAATCTAACCGACTTCTCTGGCAAGGTTCCTCTCAGCCTCCGCATTTTCGATACGAAGGATAAAACCAAAGTCATCGCCACCCGCGAAACCTCCATCGAAGTGAAAGCCAAGGGCGGCGGCGAGGTGGCGTTCGATGCCTTCACCATTCCCAAGATCCTCAACGTCACCTTCCAACTCACCGGCAATGCCGGAGCCGCAAATGACAGTCTCGAACAAAGCATTCCCGTTCACCCGTGGGGACTGCCCTATGCCGTGCATGCCGGTGGCTTTACAAACGCGGACACTGCTGCCGTGCTCCGCCTGCCCGAGGGGCGCAAGTATGAATCAACTTGGATGACAGTTTCCATCGGACCCGATTTGAAAACGGCTGTGCTCGACATGGCCTTGCAACACTACGGCCCGCACGGGGACTACGCCCGCATCATGCCTCCGGTGTGGGGCGAACATCCGGCGAACGATCTGTTGGCTGTGGCTTCCGCCCTGGTTTATGCCAACTCCGGCAAGGCAGATGAATCCTACACCCGCCGCCTGTCTGAACGTGCCCGTGCGCTTGTTGCAGGCCTTGTTTCCAGCCAGGCCGCCGATGGCAGTTGGGCCAGCGAACTCCGTGGCTACACGACCGCCCGCGTCTTCTGGTCACTCATCACCGCACGCGATGCGGGCATCACGGTTCACAAGGACAGCATCGAAAAAGCCGCCACCTATCTGTTGAAACAACTCGAAGGCTTTGAAGCCAATGATCATAACAGCAAGGCCATCGTCCTCCACGCGTTGTCACTCGACAAACGGGCGGACTTCGGTGCCTGCAACCGCCTCTATCGCGACCGCAACTCGCTCGGCAATTCGACCCTCGCCTATCTCACGCGGTGTTTCTACAATCTCGACCGCAAGGAGATCGCCATCGAACTCGCCGGCATCCTTGAAACCAAGGCCAAAGCAGAGCCGGATCAACCTGTTATCTGGGAGTCGGGATACAAGGCCGCATGGCTCAACGATGCGCCGGAAACCACCGCGCTGGTTCTGTTGGCGCTCGCAGAATCGAAACCGGACTCGCCCCGTGCGGAAGCTGCGGCGAAGTCGTTGCTGCAATTTCATGGTTGCTTCGGTTTTCCGACCGGCCGCGCACGCGGACCCGCCGTGGCGGCATTGGCGAAGTGGTTCGGCCCCGGCAAGGAACAAGCGACCGACATGGAAATCGGTGTATTCGTCAACGGCAAGGATGCAGGATTGGTAAAAATCACCCCATCGTCCACCGGCGTTCGGGATGCAGGCGGCGTGAGCAAATCCAACGGCGCGCCAAGCACCACCACTCTCGAAATCCCTGCCGACCTGCTCACTGCAGAAAAGAACCTCGTCGAGTTCAAAATGCGGGGTCGCGGAACCTATACTTATGCCGCCACTTTGAATGGCTTTTCATCCGATATCAAATCCACCGCAGATTCCGTCCATCCAGGCATTGATTCGTGGCGATATCTCCATGCGCCGCTCGAATACCGTGGCAAGTCGATTGGTGTCTCAAGCACTTCGCCTGTAAAGAATGCAGAGAACGGCCAACGAATCAACGTGCGCCTTCACGATCAGAACGCTCACTGGCATGCTGGCCGCTGGTTCATCATGGATATCCCGCTCCCGGCTGGTACCCGTTTGGTGCCTGGCTCGATTGCAGTCAACGACTCCCAGCATTTCGAGGTTCATCCCGGATTCATCCGTGTGTTTTTCCCGAACCGCTGCCCTGCCGTGGCCTTTGATCTCACCGGCTATGTGCCCGGAAAATTCCGCGTGCTGCCCTGCACCATCCGCGAAATCGGAAATCCCGCCTTCCTCGCGATCAGTCCGGCGACAGAAATCACCGTGTTGGCCGCTGGTGAGAAGTCAGCCGATCCCTATCAGATGAACCTCAGCGAACGTTTTGCCCTCGGCAAATGCCATTTCACCGATGGCGAGGATGCAAAGGCCCTGGAATATCTAACAGCTGTCTTCAAGGAAAACCCGAAACACAACGAAAGCGAACTCGCCCGCATGCTGTTGTGGATCCATACCAAGCAGGAGTTTTATGATGCCCGCAAGATCGTGGAGATGTTCGAGATTCTGCGCGAACGTTTCCCGACGCTTGAAATTCCTTTCGACAAGATTCTGGTCGTCGGAAAGGCCTATCAGGACATCGACGAATTCGAGCGCGCGTGGTTGGTCTATCGGGCAGTCATCAGCGCCAGTTTCACCAACGATGCGGGCATCAGCGCTGTGCTGGAGGATGAAGGGCGCTTCCTTGGATCGATTGATTTCCAGGAACGCATCTGGCGTGAGTATCCAGACACGGCTGATGTCGTCGCCGCTTCCTTTGCGATGTCCCAGTTGATCTATCAGAAAGCGCCGAAGGCCCATGAATTGCCCAAGGAAGACAAGATCCAGCCGGAAAAAGTCGCCATGCTCAAGCGCACCGTGGACTTGCTGGCTTCTTTCCTGGCGCTGTATCCGACCGATCCCCTTGCCGACGATGCGGCCTTCAGTCTCTGCAATGCCATCCTTGATCTCAAGGACTACCCACGGGTGGTGGAACTCAGCCGCGAATTCTCCAAACGCCACGCCGGAAGCGAGCTTGCACCTGGATTCCAATACATGACTGCGCTCGGATTGTTCTGGCAAAAACAACACGCCGAAGCACTTGCCGCCGCCCGCGTTGTGGCGGATGGCGACAGCAAGGACCGCGACTTCGCCCGATATATCCTCGGACAGATCTATCATGCCGAGAGCAAACCCGCAGAAGCCATCGACTGGTATGGCAAGGTGAAGGAACTCTATCCGGATGCGGCGGAGGCCATTGCTTATTTCGAAAAGAAAAGCATCGGCCTGGAAGAAGTCACCATCGTCAAGCCCGGCGCTCCGGTTTCCCTAACTCTCAAATACCGCAACATCAAGGAAGCCTTTGTGCAGGTCTATCGGGTTGATTTGATGAAACTCTATCTCCAGCAGAAGAACCTCAGCGCCATCACCAGCGTGCAGCTCGCCGGAATACAGCCCGAGTCCGAGCAACGCATCACTCTTGGCGAGGGCAAGGATTTCGTGGAAAAGGAACGTGCCATCCCGCTCGCCCTGAAGGATGAAGCCGCCTATCTCGTCATCTGTCGGGGAGATGATCTTTTCACCAGTGGCATGGTGCTCATCACGCCCTTGAAGATCGAAGTGCAGGAAGACACCGCCAGTGGACGCGTCCGTGCCAATGTGCTGGATACCTCCAAAGGCGGCTATCGTCCCGAAGTCCACGTCAAGGCCATCGGCAGCGCCGACAGTGAGTTCCGTTCGGGCGAGACCGACCTGCGAGGCCTTTTCATCGCGGACAATCTGCGCGGAAAGTCCACGGTGATTGCCCGCGAAGGTGAATCGAGATATGCCTTTTTCCGTGGTGACACATGGCTGGGTGCGCTCGAAAACGCGCCTGCTGCCACCTCCCAACCGGAACTGCTGAACGATGCCAAGGGTGTCGATTATAAAGGCAACCTGTTCCAGCAAAACGACGCCATCCAGCAGCTCAATAATGGCAAATGGAACACACAACGCCGCCAGGCACCCAACAGGGGCGTGAAGATCGAGAAGGCTTATTGATTCTACGGGGTGCCGAAGGGTGGCATGAAGAACTTGCCCCGAGGCCTAACATCGGGTTGATTGAAATCTCGGGGAGGGCGTCCATGCCTTTCCCGGGATCTCGTCGCCATGGAACCAGATGAACCAAAACCACTTCAGCCTGATGATAATGCCGCCCGTCACCTGATGGATGGCAGGTCGAAGTCTGGAGTTCCCCAGCTCAAAGTGGACACCGGCTCGAATTGGGGTTGGTGGATCGCGCTTGGCATCGTGTTGCTGATTGGTGGAATTCTTCTCATTCCGTGGTTCCGTGCCCGACTTGAGACGCGGGATCGTGTCATCGAGGCCGCGTCGCTGGTCACAAAGGCACAGGCTCATCTCGATCAGGGTCATGTCGAAGCGGCGAGCGCGACTGCGCAAGAGGCATTGAAACTCCTCCCTGGCGAGGCCGGTGCCACGCGCATCGCGGCTGCTGCGAAGAAGGCGATACAACAGCAAAAAGAACGCGAGCAGCGTGCCAAGACCGCGATGGAGGCGGCGGGAAAATTCGTGAGTGACGATGAATTGCTCAAAGCCATTCCTGCCTTCGAAGCCATCGCTGCGAAGTCAGAGGAGTTTCCCGAAGGCATCGGCGCCAAAGCCGCAGCCCGTGCGGCGGAATTGCGTGCGCTGAAAGGCAAGTTGACACTGCCGTCGGATTGGCCTGCGGATGCAGTGATCACTCTGAAGGGAGAAGCAATTGATATCACATCTGGAATTCCACTGGGTGAACATGAGCTGATCATCACTCGCAAAGGCTATCGCAATCCCGCTCCGCTGCGGCTTGTTTTCAGCGGCGTGAAACCCGTTCCGCTTCCTCCCGTTTCATGGAAACCCATCGGCGGAAAAGTCACGGTCTCCAGCGTGCCGGCAGGTGCCGCCATCTGGATCGGCAATCGCAACACCGGCAAGGTCACGCCATGGACTTTCGATGATGTGAATGTGGGCAAAGCGGAGTATAACCTCAAACTCAAGGGCCATGTGGACAAAGCGCTGACTGCGGACGTGGTGAGTGGCGCCCATCACACGCCTTCGGTTCATCTAACAGAAACCACTTCGCTCCCCAGCGATGGCAAGGTCGCGGGGGAAAGACGCGAGTTCAATCTCGCCCCCGACCTGCGGGTGGCATTCCGCTGGTGCCCGCCGGGAACCTTCAAGATGGGCGACAGCGGGCGACTTGCCGCGCCGGATGAAAAACCCGTGCGAAGCGTCACGCTCACCCAAGGATTCTGGCTTGCGGAAACCGAGTTCACCCAAGGCCAGTGGGAGGGCATCGATGGACGCACTTCGCTGATGCTACTTATCAATCAGCGCCAACAGGGAGCCGCCGCCACTCCGGAGAATCCCAATCATCCCATGCTTTCTGCAAGTTGGGACCGCATTTGCGGAGACAAGAAGAGATCCGGCGGGCTGCTTGGGAAAATCCATGCCTTTTTCCGCAGCAACCGCATCACCGGATGGGTGGTGGATCTGCCCACGGAAGCGCAGTGGGAATACGCCTGCCGTGCGGGAAGCGAGGGTCCCTTCGGCATCGATCCCGCCAAGCCGCTTGCTCCGGATGCCCTTGCCTGGCATCGGGAAAACAGCGGCGGCGTCATCCACCCCGTCGGGCTCAAGCAAGCGAATCCATGGGGTTTCAAAGACATGCATGGCAATGCCCGCGAGTGGACCCGAGATTGGTATGCCGAGAGTTATGCGTCCCATTCGGCCAAAGATCCCCGCGGGCCTGCGTCCGGGTGGAAGATCGCTGTCCGCGGCGGCTCATCTCTCACCGACCTCAGGGAATGTCGCAGTTCCTCACGGGCTCAAGCCTACTCCAGCGTGGCCCACCACTCGATGGGCTTCCGCCTGATCTTGCGGAAGCCGGAAAGCCCGCCGCCCGTGGTGAAGAAACCGGCACCTGCCACCAAGAAACCCGTGCCGCCGAAGAAAAAGCCCGCGCCTCCTCCGAAGAAGAAACCCGCTCCAAAGCCGCCGAAAAAGAAATAGCGGCAAGGGAACAATTCCATCCTGGCTCAAGACTTTGAAGCCGACTTGGGTGGTGCCTGAATGCTGAGGCCATCCACGTAATCCGCAGCAAGGGAAACATGGGAGACCGTGGTTTTATCTCCCTCCAACCACTTTGCCATTTCTCCGACCAAGCGACGCACTGGAAAGCGAAACCTGGCAAGCTTTGGGTGAAACCAATCCGCTTCCATCGGCTCGTTGAGCAATACCAAAGACACATCATCCGGCACCTTCATGCCTTGTTGGGAGATATAACAATGTACGGTGATGAGTTCCTTCCAATCCAACAGCACGAGTGCCGTGGGTGTTTGTTTGGCGAAAACGGAATCGAGAATGCGCCATGTCACATCCGGCGTGAGATAATCACTTTCCGGATTGTTGTAATTTTTTACATAAACTCCACCAGCATCCTCGATGGCGCGCTGCGTCACCTGGCGCATGCCTTCCTTGAAGGCAGCGGTCCGATCACAAAGTGGAATGACGATGCGCGTGTGACCCAGTGCGGTCAGCTTCGCCAATGCATCGGCAGCCATGGTGGATGAACTCACGGCGACCATCGACACCGGATGGGGGCCGGTGCTTCCGCCGAGAAACAGGATGCGGATTTTCCGTTTCGCCGCCCATGCGGCTAGCGGATCGCGCCCGTAGATCGCGATGACCGAAGTGTTGGGATCCACATCGATGATCTTGTCCCAGGATCGCTGCATGTGTTTGACGTGGAGGAAATCGACCACCTGCATGTCCACGATCCAGCCCTTGCGGGTCATGCGCTCCCGCAACATCTCCACCACTCGGCGCGTGATGTCCACCAGACGGTCAAGGTCATCGTGAGCAAGGATCAACAAGCGCTTCGTGCCGCTTGGTTTGGTGGTTTTTGGTTTGCCAGATGGTTTGCGGGCCACCCGGAAGGCCTTCCGCTCTCCGCCGCCCTCCAGAATGCCCGCTTCCACGAGTTTTGCCATGGCCGCTGCGATGGTGGGAGGGCTCACACCAAGGCGGTTGGCCAGCCGCCGTATTCCGGGTATCCGCTCATCCCAGTTACCGGAGGCGCATTCTTTGGCCAGTTCGTCGGCCACGAGATCGGCAGCGCTGGGTTTTGAGATGGTTTTCACAATGCGGAGCGTCGCATGGCAGTGCGGCGAATCAAATCGGAAATCTGGCGCGCAATGAGAAATTGCTTAGAAAAATTGTACAGATGTTTGCCCAATTTTGGCCTTGTCCCTGCGCGGCTTTCCGGGAGTGTAACCCTGTTGTTTAGTCAGAGCCCTAGATTCACGACCATGAAACCGAAATCCTCCCTCTTCTCCGCCGCTTCCCTTTTCGTTGCCTTTTCCAGCTTCTTCCCGCCAGGCTCTGCGTCCGCAGCCGATATCGTATGGGGCAGCAATCTCGGTGCCGGCCCATGGATTTGGAATACCGGAGGCAACTGGATCGGTGGCACCGCCCCGGTGATCAGTGCCGACCGCGGGGACTTGCGCAAGGATTGGACAGCGGCGGCGGCCATCAACCTCAATGCCCCCACGACCATCAATGGCATCCTTTTCGAGGACACGGGTGCCACAGGCGATGTGGCAGTCACCATCGGCAATGGAGGAACGGCAACCAACACCCTCACGCTTGCCGGAACCACGCCGGGGGTGAACGTGACCGGCACGTTGTCCATTTCCAGCATCCTGGCAGGCAGCACCGCCTGGAGCAAAACAGGTGCCGGGACCCTGACACTCAACCCCAGCGCAGGAAGCTCAGCCACTAGCCCGATCAGCGTCACGGCAGGCACCCTGGCCCTTGGCAGCAACGTTCAGTCAAGCGGCACTGGCGCACTCACCGTTTCGGGCGGCTCATTCAATTCATTTGGCTCGGACAACAGCACCTTCACTACCACCCTCGGGAACACGCAGGTCTCATTCAGCAGCGCAGTGTGGAACCTTGGTGGCAATAGCAACTCGACCTATACTCATACCTACAACTTCGCCACCAACATTGGCTCCACCAGCGCCACGGATCCTGCCACGGCCATTCAGGTCAGCGCCAGTTCCCTGAATTTCTCATCCTCCAATGCGGTCACCAAGGCCTTCAACGGAAGACTCAATTTTTCTGGTGCCAATATCATCAACTACAATTCCACCAATTACTCCCACTTCCTGAATTTCAACCGAGCGCTCTATGGGTCCGGCTCGCTGACATTCAATTTTACCAATAACGGTGGTTTTGCCGCTCGAACCGTGAACGTCGCTTCCGGCCTAGCGAACAACTACACCGGAAGCGTCATTCTGAATACTGCCAGCACTTCCAACGCGGTCACCAATTTCAACCTGGCCAGTTCGCTGGGTGCCACTTCGTACGAAATCCGGAATGGCTGGAGGCTCAACAACAATGCGGCCAACGCCATCAGCAGCGCGGCTTCGATCACACTCGTCAATGCCACCTCGCAACTCAATGTTTCCAGCAGTGCCTGGAACAACCCGGGAGCCTCCCTGACCGTGACCAATGGCACGGTGACCATCGGCAGCGGCGCCAATGCAGGAACCGCTTCGATCGGAACCCTCTCGGGAGCTGCCGGATCCATCGTCACCGCCGGAACTGCGGTTGCCAGTTCCTCCCTGACGATCAATCAGACTGCCGACGCCAGTTTCGCGGGAACCTTGGCTCCCATCACTGGCACTTCCCTCACCCTGACCAAGAACGGCGCTTCCCGGCTCACGCTTTCGAACGCCACGCCATTCGCCGGCGCTGGCACGGTTCCCTTGCTTTTGAACAATGGAACCCTCGCATTCGGCAATGGAATCACCACCCTGGCCGCCGCGAACATTCCCTCACTGGCCCAAGCCGGGGGTGATCTGCATTTCGATATCAACGCCACCAGCTCCGATGTCCTCAACATCAGCGGAAACTACACCCACAGTGGTGGTGGCATCACCGTAGCTGTTGGCGCAGTGCCAGCGCTCGGCACTCCTTACAATCTGGTGAACTATGGCGGCAATCTGACCGGAAGCCCCGCCATCACGGTGTTGGGCTTGGCTGGCACGCGCCTCACCGCCACGACATCGCTGGGTGATGGTTCCGCAGACGCAATCAGCATCACCTTCAATGGAGGGCCAGCCGGTCTGGTCTGGAGCGGCGCGAT
The DNA here is from genome assembly GCA_025457805.1 of Akkermansiaceae bacterium. Lineage (GTDB taxonomy): Bacteria > Verrucomicrobiota > Verrucomicrobiia > Verrucomicrobiales > Akkermansiaceae > Luteolibacter. The sequence continues at coordinate 9,853 of JALOTR010000033.1, forward strand.
TGACAATGTCTGGGACAAGGGCACCACAGCCAACTGGCTCAACGGAGTCGCAAGTGACACTTATCTCGACTTTGACAATGTCACCTTCGATGACACAGCATCCGGCGCAAATCTCTCGCCTGTACTGGATGCCTCTATCACTCCCAGCAGCGTCACTTTCAACAACAACACCAAAACCTATCTGCTCACAGGCACCGGGTCCATCGGTGGCACCGGCGGCGTCACGAAAAGCAACAGCGGGAGCGCCACCATCGCCACCAACAATGCATACACAGGCGGCACCGACGTGCTGGGCGGCACGCTCTTCGTAGGCAACTCCGGCACCACCGGCAGTCTCGGCAGCGGAGTGACCTTTGTGGAAGCAGGAGCCACACTCGCCTTCAGGCGCACCGACACCGTCACCCCCCTGGCCAACACTCTCAGTGGCAGTGGCGTCATCGCCCAGAGCGGTTCCGGAACCCTCGCGTTGTCAGCGACCCAATCCTTCAATGGCACACTCATCGGAAACTCGGGCGTCATTCAAATTGGCGATACCACATCGAACACACCCAACACCTCGATTTCCAGCGCTGCAGGTATCACGATCAAAAGCGGCGCCATCCTCGACCTCCCACGCCTCCACACCAGTCAGATTCAAGGGGTCACATGGTCCTTGCCGGCACTTGATCTGGAAAGCGGATCCACGTTGCGATTCCGCGCATCAACCGGAAGCAATGCCCATACGGTAGCTGCAAACATCGAGGTGACGGACTTCACCACCATCAACAACAACGGTGGTGGTTATGAACAAAACATCACACTCGGCGGTGTGCTCTCCGGCTCCGGGGACATTGATTACCTGGCAACCAGCGCATCCGGTTCCGCAACCGCACTCCGCACCCTTAACATTTCCAACTCGGCCAACACCTTCACCGGAGATTGGTTGGTGGACTACACCGTTGCCACTTCAGACGATTTTGTCGTGCTTCAATCCAGCGCTGCCGGAGCACTTGGAACCGGTAAAGTCACCTTGGACGATCGTGCACAGTTGACCAGCAGCACGCCCGGTGGTCTCAACAGCATCACCGGCGTCACCCT
>JALOTR010000620.1 GCA_025457805.1 Akkermansiaceae bacterium
AATGCCTGCACGGCTTCCTCGGGATTCATGTGCATGGGTTCCATGATATATCTGGGTTGATAGGCACCAATGGGAATCATGCCAAAATCGATGGGGCCAAGACGTTCGCCGATTTCCTCAAAAGCAGGGCAATACCCGGTATCTCCGGCATGCCAAAGCGTCAGGCCAGAAGCTTGGATGCACCATCCGCACCAATGGCCGCGATTGCGATCCCATGGCGAGCGTGCGGTGAAATGCTGTGCCGGAGTGGCAGTGATCCGAAGGATTGGATTGAGGTCGATGCTCTGCCACCAGGGAACTTCTGTGCTGTTTTCGAAGCCCTTTCGTTTCAGCCATTCTGCATGTCCCTCGGCCACGAGGATTCGGGAATCCATTCCAAGTTTTCGCAAGGTCGGGAGGTCGAGATGGTCGTAGTGCGAGTGAGTGAGAAGGATGCAATCGATAGCAGGCAGGTCGCTGATAGCGCAAGGCGGAGCGACCTTTCGGCGGAGGCTCGGCAAGGGCAGGGGCGCGCAGTGATTGGAGAAAACGGGATCAATCAACAGATTGCAGCCGCCTGTTTGGATCAGAAACGATGCGTGCCCCAGCCAGGTGACACGGCATCCGTGATCGGGTGTTTTTGCGATGGCGGAGAGATCGAGCGGCATCCAATCGGCAGGTGTATGCAGAGCATCCGGCATCACGGCCCGCTCGCGGGGAAGCAGGCCGAGTTTCCAGCGAAGGATGTCAGGAATCCCGTGCTCTGCATGTGGCCACGGATTCCGGAAGATGCGCCTGGCCATGGGAGATCAATTCAAATTCAGAATCGCCCCTGCCGTGGTGAAATAGATCAACATGCCGGAGACATCCACGGTGGAAGCAAGCGATGGTGATGAAACCACGGCCGGGTCCAAATTGATGGCACGCGCAGCGATGGGCAGCAAGGCACCCATAATCGTGGCGGAGAGGACCTGCACGGTGATCGCTGCGGCCACAGCGAAAGCGAGATGCGCAAACCCGAATCCTGCGCCTGTGCCATTCTGCAAATGTGGCAGGATGAGCCCGATGAAAGCTGCGATGGCGACTCCGAGGGAAAGTCCCAAAAACAAGCCCGTGCGTGCTTCTTTCCAGGCGATTCGCAATGCATTGCCGGTGCTGATTTCACCCAGTGCCATCGCCCGGATGACCATGGTGGCCGCCTGACCGCCGGAGTTGCCACCTGCTGCCACCACCATGGGCAGGAACAATGACAACACGAATGCCTTTTCCAAAATGCCGCTGAAACGGAACATCACATATCCGGATGCGATCGACACAAATGCCAGGCCGATCAGCCAAACGACGCGGCGTCGATAGTGCATGCCGACGCTGGTATTCAGATAGGAAACCTCCGATTGATCGCCACCGATGGCGGCGAGTTTCTCGATGTCTTCCGTGGATTCTTCCTGAACGATTTCGAGCGCATCGTCATAGGTGATGACACCTAACAAGTGATGGAATTCATCCACCACCGGCAGTACGATGAGGTCGTATTTGGAAAGAGTGCGTGCGGCCTCTTCCTGGTCCGCCGTGGCGAGGATATACTCATCCGCTTCTTCCATGATGTCGCGGATGGGCGTGTCCCAGGTGCTGAAGGCGAGGTCGCGCAGGCGGATTTTTCCAACGAGACGCCCTTGTTCATCGACCACGAAAATTCGGGCCAACGTTTCCGTATCCTCGCGGTCGCGGCGGAGCACGGTGATGGCTTGTTTCACCGTCATGTCCGCCGTGATGCGGCCGATCTGGGTGGTCATCCGGCCCCCGGCGGTGTCTTCCTCGTATTTGAGCAGGTTGCGCGTCAGCTCCTTGTCACGCGGCCCGAGCAGGCTGAAGAAACGCACCTGCGCCTCCTCGCTGACCACCTGGAACACGTCCACGCGGTCGTCATCGGATAGATTTCCAAGCAAGACGCGGAGTTGGGCGGGTTTGAAATGATTCAGCGCCTCTTCGATCAGCGTGTCCGGAAGCTCGGCGACCACGTCGGTTGCGAGTTCGGGACCGATGGTTTTGAGCAAAAGATCGCGCTTGGCATCATCGAGGTTCTCGTAAAGATGCGCCAAGTCCGCGTAGTGGATGTCCTCGGCAGCTGCCAGCAAGGCAGATGGATCGGACGCCTCCAGCGCCCGGACCAACTCGTCCATTGCATCCTCTTCGAGTTCTTCCGCCACGGGCGGAGGGTGGCTTGCGGGGTGGATACGGGCAAGGAAAACGAAACAAGGACCGCCTTAAAATCCGGATCAGCCCTCTTTTTGCGGCTCGAAGGGCTTGGCCTGCGGCAAACGTCGGGCCGCCGCTTGAAGCGAGACACCCGTCGGTTGGGCGGCGCTTTGCGGGGTTTGCCAGGCAATCACAAAAATCCGCTCATCCTTGCCTGGTCCCAGCACTGTGCTCGACAATCGCTGCCAGCCTACTCCGGTGGAGGCGGATACATACATCGGCACCTCGCCCTGCGCGTTGACGGGCAGGGCGATCTTACCGATGAATCCGGAAACAATCTTGTAAGGCTTGTCGCCCCGTTCGATGGCCAGTTCGCGGCCGGAGCCGTTGATGACGATGGCCTCGTGCGCCTTGACCGCACCGGGTGAAACATCGATCACCTTGAACTGCGGGTCTGACCACAGTCGATCCGCCGGATCCTTCCACAGGACGACGACCAGATGGGTGGCACCGGCGGGCACATTGAATGAACCGATGGACTTCAACCGCTTTTTGTCGCCGCTGGGAACCGCATTTTGCGAGGGTGGGAGTTCATAGGAAAATGCCAACTCGTTGCGCCGCGGCACTGCGGTGGGGGAGGTGAGCTGGTTTTGTGCGCCGACCATGCGGATAGTGCCGTGTTGGGTGGCAAAATGATAACTCGTGGGCGGATATTCCAAGGGATCGCGATATTGCTCACGTGGCA
>JALOTR010000034.1 GCA_025457805.1 Akkermansiaceae bacterium
CGGCGGCACCACCCCGATCAATGCCACTGGCTTCACTCTAAGCAACAACGGGACAACGGCGAGCTATTGGTTGCAGGCGCTTGATGGAGGATTTCTCAAGGGAGTCAGAATCGAACTCACCCAGTCCGGTGCCGACATCACTGCGCGGGCAACCTCCGCCAAGTTTCTATCAGGCGGATCGCTTGGCTTCAATTTCGACACGGGTGGCACATTGGCCAACGGCGGTGTTCCCGCCACTACCCAAGCCGGGCCCGGCTATGGTGCGCACACAACAACACTCCAATTCGGCAACGACAGCACCGGCACGATCGTGATGTCCGGAGCCAGCACCTACACCGGCCCCACCACCATCACCCGCGGCACCCTCAGAGCAGGCGTCGCCTCGGTGGCCGGAGTCAGCGGAGCCTTCGGTGTGGACTCGGCGCTGAGCCTTGCCAATGCCGCCAGCACCGGAATCAATCTGGATGGGTTCAATACGAGCGTCGGCTCGTTGACCGGCGGTGGCACGACCGGTGGCGGCATCATCCTTGGCTCCGCCACGCTCACCACGGGCGGCAACAACACCAGCCCCGCAGCGTATGCAGGCGTGATTTCAGGAACCGGCAGCGTGGCCAAGATCGGCTCCGGAACACAGATTTTCAGCGCCACCAACACCTACAGCGGCGGCACCACCGTCAGCGGCACCGGCACACTCACCGGTTCAACCGGAGTCGTCTTCACCGGGACCCAGGCCGGTTCCTTTGGAACGGGTTCCATCACCGTGGAAACAGGCGCGACCATTCGTTCCTCCGGAGCCTTTGTCATTGGCGGCGGTCAAAACACCACCAGAACCCTGAATCTCAACGGCGGCACCGCCAACATCAACGGCGCGGGAGCAGGCGGTGAGTATATCAAAACCATCAACATGACCGGCGGGACGATCACCGCCGATGGCGGGACGGTTTATTTTCGCGCTCCCAATGGAGGCGGCACGGCGGTTACCTCATCGGCCGCATCCACCCCTTCCACCATCGCCACCCGCGTGGACCTGACCTTCGGCAATCTCTCTGCCAATGTGGCTGACGGAGCTGCTGCCCAGGATCTCGTCCTCAGTGGTGGCATCACCGAAAACACCGGTGGCGGATCCGGCGCGAAATCCCTCACCAAAACCGGCGATGGCACCTTGGTGCTTTCCGGGACCAGCGGCTACTCGGGTGTCACCGCTGTCAATGCGGGAACCCTGACAGTGACGGGCACCCTTTCCACCGCCGCTGGCTCCGTCGATGTCGCCGCCAACGCCACCCTGAGCGGCACGGGCACCATCAACCGCACCGTCAACCTGGCACTTGATTCGAACCTCCAGCCCGCCGGTTCTTCCATCGGCACCCTGACAGTCGGCGGCACGGTCAATCTTTCGGGAAAATCTGTCCTCCAAATCAACAAGGACGCGACACCGACCCTCACCCAAGACCTCCTCGACGCCACCACCATCAACTACGGCGGCACACTGGAAGTCACCGCTACCGGGGAAGCTCTTGCTCTTGGGGACTCGTTCAAGCTATTCGACGCCACCACGTATAGCGGTGGCTTTGCAAACTTCACGCTGCCTTCACTGCCTGTCGGTCTGAGCTGGGACCTCGCAAATCTAACGGTCGACGGAACCATCACGGTGGTGGATTTTGTCGGCACGCCCGTGTTCTCACCCGGAACCGGCAGTTTTGAGGGGACCCCTTCCGTAACCATCACCTCGGACTCGGGTTCCACCATCTACTACACGGTGGATGGCAGCACGCCCACCGCCTCATCTGCGACCTACAGCAGCCCCATCGCCCTCCCGGCCAACACCGTTGGATTCACCCTCAAGGCTTTTGCCCGGAAAGCCGGTCAGGCCGACAGTCCGGTTGCCACCGCAGTTTACAACACGCTCAACACGCCGACTTGGGTCAACAATGGAGACGGCTTCTGGGGCAATCTTTCGGGGGATGAAGTAAATTGGCAAAACACGGTCATCGCCGGTGGCATCGGCGGTACGGCGGATTTCAGCACGCTTGCCCTCACTCAAAACACGGTGGTCACCCTCGATGGGTCCCGGTCCATCGGCAGCATGACCTTCGGCGACGCCTCAGCTGTTCCCGCGTCCGACTGGTCCCTCGTTCCCAGCAACAACTCGACGCTCTCGCTTGCCACCATCAGCGGAACGCCGACCATCACGGTCAACAACCGGACGACAAGCATCAGTACGAATCTAACAGGAAACCAGGGATTGACCAAAAGCGGCGCGGGAACCCTGAATCTCAACGTGGTGAGCAGCTACACCGGCATTACCACGGTGAATGCGGGAAGTTTGATTCTTAACAGCTCCACCATCGCCAGCCAGGCACCACAACTCGCCAGCGAAACGATCACCAATGCCGCGTCAGTTACCTTCTTTCGCGGTGCCACTGGCTTCACTCCGGTCAATGCCTCACTTTCCGGCGCAGGCGACTTCATCGTGGATGGCCCTGGCGGCGGAGGCCTCTATGACAACCGCATTGTATTCCGCAGCACGGCTTCGGACAACACAGGCACTGTTCGAATCATAAACAACGGCAGACTGTGGGTGGATACGACCGGAAGAAACGCGATCGGCGACAGTGCCATCCTGGAAGTCGGGACTACAGGTAGTTTCTATATCTACCAGGGCATCTCGGAAACCATCGGAGCCCTCGCCGGTTCTGGCAATGTGTTCGGCGGTGACGCGGCGGGCACCTCGGCCCTGACCGTGGGCGGCGGTGATCAATCGGCGGATTTCAGCGGCGTGTTGCAGAATCAGTCCAGTACTTTGCGGCTGACCAAGATCGGCACCGGTACCCAGACCCTTTCCGGAATCAACACCTACACCGGAGACACTGTGATCAACGAAGGAACGCTCGAACTCGCCGCAACCGGCCGTCTCCGATTCCGCATCACCAACACCTCCAACAACACGCTCAGTGGCGCCGGCACAGCCACACTGAACGGCGAGTTCGCCATCGATACCACAGCCGTCACCACTGGCACCGGACCGTGGCTGATTGAAAATGTCTCTACTCTCACCGGTCCCTACGGCTCCACTTTCAAAGTGGTCAACACGGACGGCTCACCCTGGACCGATGCGGGTAACGACAAGTGGACCAAACCCGCCACCGCAGGCAAGGTCTGGATCTTCAATGAAACCACCGGATCACTCACGCTCGAAATGGCGGGCTATGATTCATGGCTCGCCGAGTTCACCTTCCCGGTCGGAGCCGATACCACCCGCACTGGCGACCCGGACGGTGATGGATTCAGCAACCTTGAGGAGTTCCTCTTCGGCAGCTCTCCGGTCGCCGGCAATGGATCCCTCAGCACAACCACAACCCTCCCCGGCGGAAACCTTGTGATCCGCTGGAGCCAGCGCACTTCCGGCACTTCCTATCAACTCAAGGAAAGCACCACCCTCGCCAACGACTGGGTGAATGCCACCGGTGCGACCATCGAAACGGACGGGGCCGCAGTCGGCAACTATCAGCCGATGAAGGCCACCGTCACTCCGGTTGCAGGCAGCAAGTTCTTCCGGGTCGAGGGTAGCGAAAACTGATCACTTCCAACCCTCCCGAAGTTCCGCGGGCCATGCTCGCGGAACTTCGTCGTTCGGGGAGTGCTGCTATTTGAACAAAGTATATCTTATCGATCTCAATCTATCACTTTTACCACGATTTCGAAACCCATGTCGCGCCTCCTGATCCTGGCAAGTAGTCTTGTCTTCAGCACCTTCACCGTCCGAGCGGCGGAAGAACCCGCCATCACCGAGGCCAAGGCGCTCATCGCCCGCGTCGTCCCCACTCATGCTATCCAGTTTAGCTGTGAGATCATCCCTCAGGAAAACCAAGCCGACGTCTTTGAAATCGAGTCCGTCAATGGCAAGGTCGTGCTCCGTGGCAACCATGCGGTCTCGCTCGCATCCGCCTTCAACTGGTATCTGAAATACACCGCCAAATGCGACTTCTCGCAGTGCGGTATCCAGATGAAGCTGCCGGACAAGCTACCCACTGTTTCCAACAAGGTCCGTCACGCCGCCACCGTGCCGCACCGCTTCATCTACAACTACTGCACCTTCGGCTACACCATGCCGTGGTGGCGCTGGGAGCGTTGGGAGCGCGAACTCGACTGGATGGCGATGAACGGCATCAACCTGCCCTTCATCATCACCGGCCAGGAAGCGATCTGGATCAACACCTTCACCCAATACGGCTACACCGAACAGGAAGTCCGAAAATGGCTCGGCAGCCCCGCCCATTTCCCTTGGACTTTCATGCAGAACATGCACTCGTTCGGTGGCGAGCTGCCCAAGGATTGGACCCCGCAGCGCGTCGAACTCGGCCAGAAAATCATCGCCCGCGCCCGCGCGCTCGGCATGAAAACCGTGCTGCAGGGCTACTACGGCATGGTCCTTCCGGACTTCGCGAAAAAGCATCCCGGCACCAAGATCATTCCGCAAGGTGCGTGGGCCGGCGGATTACCCAGGCCGGACATGCTGGATCCAACCGACCCCATCTTCGCCAAGATCGCCGCCACCTTCATGGCGGAGCAGGAAAAACTCTTCGGCCGCGCCGGTTACTACACCGCCGATCCGTTTCACGAAGGAGGCAATGCCGCTGGCGTGGACATGGTGGATTGCGGCAAGCGCACACTCGCCGCCATGCAGGCCCAGGATCCCGATGCCGTGTGGGTCAAGATGTGCTGGCAAACCGACAACGCGACCCTGCTTTCCGGCATCCCGAATGATCGCGTCATCGCCCTCGATCTATGGGCGGAAAACACCCCCTTCTGGCCGAATGGCGCCTTCAAGGGCAAGCCATGGATCTGGTGCCTGCTGCACAACTTCGGCGGCAATACCGATCTCTCCACCCAACTCTCCCATCTCGCCAAGGTGTTTCCGGAAACCATGGCGAACCCTAACAAAGGCCAACTCGTCGGCCTCGCCCTCACCCCGGAAGGTCACTGCAGTTCTCCCGTGGTCTATGACCTCATGCCGGAGTTCATCTGGCGCAAGGAAGCCGTGGAAATCAGACCCTGGCTGACCGACTACACAACCCGCCGCTACGGCGCGAATTCCGCCAAGGCCAACGAAGCCTGGGATGGCATCCTCGCCACGGTCGGCGACATCCGCTACAACTCTGTTAGAGAAACCCCGGCCAACTCGATCCTCATGGCCCGCCCGCTGCGCGGCGAAAAAGCCCGCACCTACGTCAACACCCGACCCAGCCACAACAAGGCTCGCCTCGCCAAGGCCTGGCTCGCGCTCGGTGCCGCCGCTCCGGAATGCGCCGCCTCCGATGGCTATCGCTACGACCTCGCGGACATCACCCGTCAGGTCCTCGGTGATCTCGCCCGCCCTGTGTTCGAACGCGCCAACCAAGCCTTCACCGCGAAGAATGCCGCCGATTTCGGGAAATTCTCCAAGCTCTTCCTCAAGATCATCTCCGACAGCGATGCCATCACCGCCACCCGCCCGGAATTCCTGTTAGGCACCTGGATCAAGGACGCGCGCTCTTGGGGAGCCACACCCGCCGCCAAGGACCTGCACGAGTATCAAGCCCGCCTGCTCATCACCAGTTGGAACGCCGCTCCCGGCGGCGACCTCAACGACTACGCCTGCCGCCAGTGGGCCGGGTTGCTGAAGGACTACTACCACGGCCGCTGGGAACTCTACTACTCAGCACTCGGCGACTCCCTTCGATCCAACAAGCCATTCGATCAAGCCGCCTTTCTAACAAAACTGGCTGATTTCGAAAAGAACTGGGTCAACGCCCATAACCCCTATCCCGACAAGCCGGTCGGGGACACCATCGCTGTCGCCCGCCAGATCGCCAAGGACTACGCGCCGCTGATCGAGGAGTTCTATCCGCTCCCCGTCACGCCCAAGCCCGCCGACATCATCGGACGTTGGGAATACCGTGCAGAAGGCAGCACCTATCAGCGCGAGTTCCTCGCGGATGGATCGGTCCGCGCGCATTCGTCAAATGGTAGCCCGCTCGATTGGTTCGATGGCTTCAAGTGGCGCATCGAGGGCGACCACATCATCGCCGAGCACCCCGGTCGCAAGATCACCATCACCCACTCTTTGATGAAGGAAGGCACACTCAATTTCGAATCCGAAGGCTTCGGAAGCGGGAAGCGTATTCATTGATTCCCCAATCGCTGAACCCCATCCATCCAATGATTTCGACCGTCCGCTTTTTCGCCCTCCTGGCTGCCGCGTCCCTCTGGTTCTGCGGGATGGCGAAGGCTGACCTCATCGCCCAGGAGTCCTTCGATTACACTCCCGGTTCCGTCGCCTCAGCCAATGGGGGATCCGGATGGGATGGTGCCTGGCGGGATAGCACCGGAGCCGGAGCCGCCATCACGGTTGCCAGCGGTCTCGGTCAGGGAAATCTGGCAACCTCAGGAGGCGCGATGAGCGTCGGATCGACTTCAACCACCCGCTTCCGCTTGTTGTCCCCCGCAGCCATCACCGCGATCCAGCAGCAGCAGGCGGGTGCGGGCGAACTCTGGCTCGGCTTCATCGGTCGCAATACCGGAGCCTCAGGCAAGGGCTTCCAAGTCGCCCAGATGACCGGCTACACGGACACCGCCGCGAACCGCCGCATCCTCATGGGAACCAACCTCTTCACAGGAAACGGCTGGAGTTGGACCAACGAAACCACTGTCGGGAATGGCAACTTGTCCGGCATCGATACCACCAATCAGGTGTTCTACGTGATCAAGTTCAAGTTCAACTCCGCCACCTCCTCCAGCACCACGTTGTATCTGTTCAACACCTCCGTGACGGATGTGACGAACCTCTCTAACGCCACCTACGTATCCGCCACGGGAACCAACAACGATGCCAACCGACAGCCGGTCTTCAATCGACTCCGGGTTTCCAGCCAGAACCTCGCCATCGACGAGATCCGCATCGGCACGACCTTCGCTGACTTGGTCTCTTATTCCCCGACTCCTGTCGCGCCCGCCATCACCAGCCATCCCACAGCCGTCGCCGCCACCGAGTTTGGTAGCGCCACATTTAGCGTCCAAGCCACCGGCACCCAGCCACTGACCTATCAGTGGAAAAAAGGTGCCTCCGATCTTTCCGGGCAAACCACCGCCACGCTCACCCTGGCCAATCTTTCGCCATCCGATGCCGGCGACTACTCCTGCACCGTCACCAATTCCATCGGCACCGTCACCAGCAACAGCGCCGCGCTCAGCGTCGCTCCCTACAATCGGGACATCTCTGCGGCCACGGGCTTGTTGGGTCGCATCGTGCCAGCCCATGCCTCTCAGTTCACCACGGCCTTCGTCGCCCCGGAGAACGGCATGGATGTCTTCGAAATCGAAAGCTCCGGGGAAAAAATCGTTCTGCGCGGCAACACCCCCGTCAGCATCGCCTCGGCGCTCAATCACTATCTGAAGAACATCTGCCGCTGCCACATCTCGCGCAATGGCGACCAACTCTCGCTGCCTGCGCCGCTTCCACTCGTTCCCGCGAAGATCCGTGTCGTCAGCCCGCACCGCGTCCGCTTCTTCTACAACCCCTGCACTTTCGGCTACACCTCCGCCTGGTGGGATTGGGACAAGTGGCAGCGCGAGATCGACCACCTTGCGATGGACGGCGTGAATGTCGCCCAGGTCACTCCAGGCACCGAAAAGGTCTTTCTAACAACCCTGCGGGATCACTTCGGCTACACCGATGCAGAGGTCCGCACCTGGCTCTGCATGCCCACCCATCTGCCATGGATGCTGCTCGCAAACATGCACAGCTTCGGTGGTCCGGTACCCTCCGCGCTCATCGAGGCACGCGCCACACTGGGTCGCCAGATCTGCGACCGCATGAGGTCGCTGGGCATGTCACCGATGGTGCAGGGCTTCTATGGGATGGTGCCACAGGATTTCAAAACCCGCTATCCAGCCGCAGACGTGCGCTCCCAAGGCACCTGGGCCGGTGGCCTTCAGCGACCGAACATGCTGAATCCCACCGATCCGGTGTTCGACACCTTCACCACCCATTACGCCGCCGCGCTCAATGAGGTTTTCGGCCCGGTCAACTACTATGCCGCCGATCCCTTCCATGAAGGCGGCGATACCACCGGCATCAATCTAACAAGCGCCTCCCAGTCCATCCTCGCGGGCATCAGCAAGGCCAACCCGCAAGCCACCTGGGTCATCGAAGCCTGGGGCGGGAATCCGATTCAAGCGATGCTCGATGCCGTGGATAAGAGCCGCTTGCTGGTGCTCGATCTCAACTGCACGACCTCCGAGGGTTGGCGGAATCGTGCCGCTTTCAACAACACTCCATGGGTTTGGTGCGCCATCCAGAACTTCGGAGGAAACACCGGCATGATCTCCAAGCTCGGCACCCTGGCCAGTCGCCCCGCAGCAGCCTTGGCGGACCCTGCCAAAGGCCCCATGGCCGGCATCGGCGCGGTCCCCGAAGGCACGCACACGATCCCGGCGGCCTACGACATGCTCTTTTCCCACTCATGGTCCGCCACCGCTCCCACGCTGACGCCTTGGGTTCGCGACTACACCCGACGCCGCTATGGAAAATCCCTGCCCGCCATCGATGGGGCCTGGGACATCCTGATGGAAACCGCGCTCAATCTAACATCCAGCTTCGAGGAGCCCCACAACAGCGTCATCACCGCACGTCCCGGTCTCAGCACCAACCTCAGAGCCCGCACCTGGGGCTCCACCAACATTCCCTACGATCCATCCCGCTTCGCCGAAGCCTGGGGGAAACTCCTCGAAGCCTCCACCGAAGCCGGACTTTCGGACACCTACCGCTTCGACGTGGCCGATGTCGCCCGCCAAGCACTCTGCGACCTCGCCACCCGCCATCAACGGGCCCTGGCCGCCGCCGTCACCGCCAACAATGCCGCCGCCGTTCATCAGCACGGCGACCGCATCCTGGAAATCATCGCCGACCTCGACACCCTCTGCGCCAGCCGCCGCGAGTGGTTGTTGGGAATCTGGCTGGACGATGCCCGTGCCTGGGGAACCACCCCTGCGGAAAGGGATCTTTGCGAACTCGCCGCCCGCCGGCTCCTCACCACATGGAACGCCAACGTCAGCGACCTCAACGACTACGCCAACCGCGAATGGGCCGGGTTGTTAGGTGGATTCTATCTGCCGCGCTGGCAGCAGTTCATGACCGCACTCTATGCCGCCGTGGATGCAGGCCAGTCGTTCGATGAAACCGCCGTTCGCGCCCAGATCGGGGCCTGGGAACTGACCTGGGCCAATGGCAGCGAAGCCCACGCCACCGCACCCGTCGGAGACAGCCTCGCCATCGCCCAAAGCCTCTGGACTAAGTACGGCAATGAAGCCGTCAATGGCTTCAGCGCCAGCACTTACCCGGTGGGAGCCAACTGGACCCCGGCGATCTGCTCCACCTTTCCCGTCCGCTGGACCCGCGATGTTTCCTCCATCATCAACCAAACCGGCGTCTGGGTCGCCCACTTCCAATACACCAGCGGCAGCAACGCCCTCCAGATCAGCCGCGCCGCGCTCGCCGACGGCACCAGCACGCTCGACTTCGACCAGCATCCCGGTTGGACCGGCTTCGATACCTACGACAACCGCTACTATCTGCGAGTCGCCACCCTGCCTCCAGCGCTCACCTTCACCGCGACCACCAACAGCGCGGGCGGCACCAATTCCAATGGCACGCTCACTTTCACCCGCTGTCCGGAACTCACCGTAGGCAGCACATGGGCGCCCGCCGACTGCGCCACCGCACGGCAGATCTGGAATCAGGATGTCACCGCCATCGTGAGCCAAACCGGCATCTATCAACTCACCCTCAGCCGCACCGGCGGCATCGACAACCTCACCATCGACCGCGCCTGGCTTGAGCAGAACGGCGCCACCCTCGCAGCCGAAGTGCGGGACGAAACCCTCACCGCAACGGCCACCACCCAATCGTGGACTCTAACAGTGAACGAGATCACAGCCACGCCCGTCACCCTGCGCCTGGCCACCGGCAGCTCCGCCGCGGCGGGTTCTTCCGGCACCATCACGCTCGTCCGCACCGGCGCTCTGCCCCAGCCAGCTTCCAACCCCGTTTCCTGGGAAACCTGGGCCGCCGCCAACAACGCAAATCCCAGCGACGTTTTCGAGTTTCTCCAAGGCACCCCTGCCGACACCAATCCACTCGCCCTCACCTCGGGCAATCAACTCCAGTTCCGCTTCGCCACGGACCGCACCGGTGTGGCCCTCGGCTTGGAAAGCAGCATCAACCTAACAGACTGGCAATCGGACACCACCGCGACCTTCCTCGGCGAGACCCCACTCAGCCCAACTCAGCGCGAGCGGAGTTGGGAGTTTCCCCAATCCGAAACCCGCCGCTTCTATCGCCTCAGAGCCATTCCCAGCACCCCATGATCGTCGTTCATCCGAATCTCCAGCAAGTCGAACAAGCCAGCGCTCTTCAACGCCGCCTCTACCGCACACTCCGCGAAACCATGCGCGCCATGGCCGGACGCATCTGCGGCGTGGCGAGTTGGGAGGCGAAGAAGCTGTTAGCCCGCCACATCTGGCTCGATTCCGAACACGCCGATGCCATCCGCAACCGCGTGCTGGAACTCCGCTTTCCCCGCGTCGATGTGGATCTCGAGGTGGACCGATCGCTCATCACATTTCTCGGAAAACTCCCTTCCACCCGCTCCGATGCCGAGTTTCTCGGTGGCGTCTATCAGGTGGTGAAGCCAGCCGTGCTCGCCGCCTTGGAGCGCTATCTGGTCCAGAGCGATCCTCTGGACGACGCACCCAGCCACCGCGTCATGCGCCACATCGTCACCGAGCTGAGGGAGCAGTTGGTCGAGTTCAACTCATGGTGGCAGGCAGTCCCCGACGACGAACGCCAGGCCGCAGCGCCGTGGATCGAATGG
>JALOTR010000621.1 GCA_025457805.1 Akkermansiaceae bacterium
GGCGCAAGGGCCTGGATCCTTCAACTTCACGGTCCGGGTGAGTGATGGAAATCTGTTCCATGATCAAGCGGTCTCGGTCACCGTCGCGAACTCACTTCCCAGTGCCACGGCCGATGGCGATGGCGACGGGCTCTCGGATTTGTTGGAATATGCGTTTCTAACAGACCCTGCCATTCCCAACGGCAATCCGTTCAAAGCCATCGCCACAGGCACCGGCACCATCACGCTGGCTTTCCCCTGGAATTGGCAAGCTTCCGGAATCACCTGGCAAGTCCGCCATGGAGCGGATCTTTCCAGCATCCCCGCGTGGCCCGTCATTGCTCCCGGCAATACGAGCGTCATCCGCGATGGCAATGTTGATCGCATCCAGGTCACTCCCACCATGGCCCATCCGAATCGCGGATTCTATGTGTTGGAAATCATCGGCAACTGACATCCTATCTCATGAATCGATATCCGCATGCATCTTTTCCGCGACTTGTGAGTTATGTCATCGCGTTTGTGTTCGCCTCGCTTGCCGCTCTTGCAGAAACATCCCTGAAGCTCCCGGCATTGTTCGGGAATGACATGGTGCTCCAGCGCGGACAAGCAGTTCCAGTCTGGGGATGGGCGGCGCCTGGCGAGGAGGTGATTGCCACATTCGCGGGGCAAACCCAAACCACCAAGGCGGATTCCAAGGGAAAATGGAGGTTGAAACTCGATCCGCTGGAAGCCAGTGCAGAGGGACGCGTTTTCACCGTGCGCACCGCTGCTGGAAAACAATCCGTGAACTTGAGCGGAGTCCTCGTGGGTGATGTATGGCTTTGCTCCGGCCAATCGAACATGCATTTTCAAATGAAGTCCGTTGACAATGCGACAACTGAAATCGCAGCGGCGAATCATCCCTCGCTCCGTTTCTTTACCGTGGAGCATCGCTTTTTCCAACAAGCCTCCGACGAAGTGGCCGGCGTCTGGGCACCGATGACTCCTGCCACTGCGGCGCAGTGTTCCGCAGTGGCCTACTACTTCGCCACCACGCTACAGCGCAAGATCGGGGTGCCCATCGGTTTGTTGATCAGTTCGGTGGGCGGCACGCGGATCGAGTCATGGATGCGCGCCGAGACGCTCGCCGCGACCGGTGAAAGCAAGTCTCTGGTAAAAAAGTGGGAGGGCATGCCACTCAGTGAGTTTGAAAACATCGCGACCATTTACCGGGCCTATCAACATCAGCGGGATCGGGTGCACCCCCAGCAGATCCGTGATGCTCGTGCCAAGGGCGAACCACTGCCACCCGCGCCCAAGATGCCCGCCTTGCGTTGTCATGATTGCCCCAGCGCGCTGCACAATGGCATGATCGCTCCCTTGCAGCCATTTCCGATCCGCGGAGCGATCTGGTATCAAGGCGAGTCCAATGCGGGCAATCCGGCCGCTTATGAAAAACTCCTGCCCGCGCTCATCGCAGACTGGCGGCAAGTGTGGGGTGGTTCCCTGCCGTTTCTCTTCGTGCAGTTGGCTCCCCACGATAGCATATCTCCCGCATTCCGTGAGGCTCAGTCTCGAATCCGCAACACGACTCCGCATACTGCTATCGCGGTCACCACGGATGTCGGAAATGCCAAGAACATCCACCCCATCCGCAAGAAGCCGGTGGGAGAGCGGCTTGCATTGGCCGCGCGGGCCATCAGTTATGGCGAGGCAGTGGAATTCCGCGGTCCGCATTTCGATGAATTGAAAATCGAAGGCAAACGGGCGCTGGTGGGCTTCACCCATACAGGAGGCGGGCTGGTCGCCGAGGGGCCTGTGATCAAAGGTTTTACGATGGCGGGTGCCGATGGAAAATTCGTGCCAGCCAACGCGGAGATCGATGGGAAAACCGTGGTTCTCACTTCCGACCAAGTCACCCAGCCGGTGGCTGTGCGTTACGCATGGGCCAAGGTGCCGGACGCAAACTTGTTCAGCCGCGAAGGATTGCCCGCCGAGCCCTTTCGCAGCGATGCGGGAAAGCCCCTTCTTCCTCGCGCCGCTCGATGAGCTTCTTCTGAACTCACCCCGGCAGGGTGGGCGGAATGATCGGATTGTATAAGATCTTGCGTAAAGCATGCAACCCCGAGTGAGTGACAAGCCGCCGCTTAAGGACCAAACTCGAAACCGCTAGCTGATAAAGCGATGGAGATCGAACCCCTCTCCGATCCTTTGGCACTGCATCCCATTTACCCGTCCCTGGCCTGATCCGGCACTCCGTCACTTCCGGCCGAAACCCACTAGAAATCCACACGTCAAATCGATGAAATCCAAAACCCGCCTGTTTCCTCTCAACCGCATCATCACCTCGTCTGCCATGCTTGCGGTCTTCCTCCCGTTCGGTGGCTATGCCGCTGATTTCACGTGGAAAGGAACGAACAATTCCACCTGGACGGATGGTACCAACTGGCTTCTCGGTACGGCTCCAACCTATGGTGCCACCCTGACTGCTGACCGCCTCTTCATTGGCAGCGGCGGTGCCAATGCCGGAGCGGTTTACAATCCTCCAAGTGGTGAAACCACCACCTTCGGTTCAGGACGCGGCATCGTGATCGGATCGTCCACTCAAGGCCCGGCCAGTCTCACCGTGACCAGTGGCACTCTGAAAATCAATGGGCCCGCCACCACTGGCAACGAGCCGATCATGGCCAACGGCGTCAGCGCCACCCTCCTGATCGATGGCGGCAACCTCGACCTGACAGGCCATGGCCACGGCTTCCGCCTGTTGAGCAACGGGGCGGTGGACCTTGTCAGCAATCTCACGATCACCAGCGGATCCTTTTCCAGCGGGAACTTCGACTTCTTCACCGCAGGCACTGCCGGGACCAGTACCGTCAACCTTGAGGGTGGTGTGCTGGCTGTCAGCCGGTTTTCCAAAGCCGCCACTACCACGACATCGACTCTCAA
>JALOTR010000622.1 GCA_025457805.1 Akkermansiaceae bacterium
AAGACGCAAAAGCCGCGCTCGCCCGCCTCGCCCGTTCCGGCCAAGCCCTCGCCATCGCCGCCGGAAAAGTTTCACCGCCTTGTTATGAAGAAATGACCTCAGTTTCCGAGGAAGGGGCTTTCTCCGCCGCATGGGCCAGCCTGCGGGATGATCTCAATACCCCGGAGGCCCTCGGCCATCTTTTCAGCGCGCTCAAGACCTTGCGACCCTCGGAAATGGATGACGCCACCGCCGCGCGCGAATGGCTGGCCTTCCATCGCCTGCTCGCCGCCTTCGGTCTCAGCCTGCCCCGCCCAGAGGACGACACGGATCCTGTCGAAATCCCCGCCGGGATTGCCGCCCTCGCCGAAGAACGCTGGCAAGCCCGCCTCGCCAAGGACTGGGCGAAATCCGATTCCCTCCGCCAACAACTCGCCGATCATGGCTGGGTCGTCAAAGATGGCAAGGACGGGTATCAGCTTACGCGGGGGTAGAAACAGGCCGGGATCGCTAGCTACTCCAGAGCCGAAAGTTCGTCCATGACTTCGGCCAACCCAATGGCTTCGACGTGTTTGTTCATGGGAAAGCGGTCACTTCCACCATGAACATAGAAAGAACAGGGGGGCGAAAGATCCACCAGCGCTTGGTGGTTTCCCTTTCCCAGCCCGTGAGCCATGCTCCTTTTGATTTCGATGGCCCCGTGGCCGCGCTTGGGGCCCATCTCGATGACAAGATCAATCTTCACGCCAGCTCCCGTGCGATAACAACTGGCGGCTCAGAAAAAGCTCCGGCTCAGCCAATTGGGCGCGCCCGTCTGATTCTCCAGATCAAGCTAGAGGCTCGGTCGTGCGGGGGCGAAACCGAGCACGCGGAAATTTTCACCCGCCCTCATGCCGGCATCATCCCCGCCGGCGGAGGCTTGATATCGCCGGATAAAATCGCTTTGGTTTTCGGGTGGTTGGCACACGAAGCCGCCGGCCGTGCACCAAGCCGCGAGGTCGGAGAAGTTCACGTCGCAGGTGATATCCTGCTTTCCCAGACGGCGGAAAACATCCGGGCCGGAGAGACGTTCGTGTTTCCAATAGGCGCGCAGGGTGCCCTCCGGTCGGCGATGGTAGAGGGCCGGGAAACTATCGCCATAATCGAGCCACAAACCCGAACCGGCCCGCCATTGGGAAATCCATGGGTTCATCCATCGGGCAAAGGCTGAAAGATGTTCGACCCGTTGACCTGCGGGAATGGTCCCTCCGGGCCATGCCTTGGGTTCGACAAAGCCCGCAGCGTCCACTCCGCGTTGCCAGGTTCGAATCGTTTCACGGATGATTCCGTCGTTCCGCACCTCCAGACAGCATTCTTGCCATGCTGTGCCATCCCAAAGCAAGACTTCGGGAGGAAAGGCATCCACCAATTCATTTGCGAAAAGGATGGCGCGTCCGTCACAGGCGGCAAGCGCTGCCGCCATGTCCGCGTGCCAGCGGGCGCGGTTTCCGAGTTTTTCCTTTTGCCGCGTGCGCAACCTAGGGGAGGAATCGACGATATGATACTGCGGCTTGCGCCAGCCCGGCCATTGTTTTAGGACAGTCTGCGCCAGCGATCCATCTCCGGCGCCGATTTCGATGAGATTGCGGATGCCGGAAGCTTTGGTTTGCTCATACGCCCAGCGGCTGATGGCCGTGCCAAGCGCCGCCCCGAGGGTGGCGGAAGTCGAGAAATCCCCGGTTCTTCCCACCGTTCCGATGTTCGAGCTGTAGTATCCGATCCCGGGATCATAAAGTGCCCGGGCGATGATCTCGCGGAAACCATGGATGCCGGGTTCAAGCATGGTGATCGACTTTATCCCCTCCACGGGGCACGTAGAAGACCTCGATCATGGAAAGCCCTTCCGCTCCGGCACAGAGAGGGCTTTTGATCAGGCGTCCCGTCTGGTCGAGCTTCGCTTCAAACAATCCGCGCAGGCCAGCGCTGTCCAAGGATCCACGGCCCACATGGATCAACGCGCCGACCATCAGGCGCACCATCTTGTAGAGGAATCCCTTGCCTTCGATATCCATGGTCAAATACGGACCCTCGACGGAAAGCTCAAAACGCCAGACCCTGCGCACATTGCGACCGGAGCCGGGAGTCGCATCGGTACCATCATGCCGAAAAGCGGCGAAAGCCGAAAAATCATGCTCGCCCACGAAGACTGACGCGGCCGCCCGCATCGCGGCGGTGTCTAAGGGCCATGGCCAATGCGAGACCACCCCGTGATCGAGTGGTGGGAGAATGGGACCATTGAACAAACGGTAGCGGTAGTGTTTGCCTGTTGAACTCCGCCGTGCGTGGAATCCGGGCGGCGCGTCCTCCGTTTCCAGCACGCGGATGCTCGGTGGCAACAAGGGATTGAGGGCGCGCGTCCAGGCCGCGCCATCCATGCGCCAGTCGCCCGGCACGTCGAAATGGGCGACCTGTGCCAGCGCATGCACCCCGGCATCAGTGCGCCCCGAAGCATGCACGCGCGTGAGTTGATTCGATTTCAAAACCTTCGCGATGGCCGCCTCCAGTTGTTCCTGCACCGAACGCCCATCGCCAACGTGTTGCCATCCGGAATGATGCCGCCCGTCGTAGGCGACCACCAGTTTCATCCGGCGGGGCGGAGGGGCAGGTAGATCGGGCGGCAAGTTCATCACGATTTCGGCACAACAGGAGCGGATGCACTCCTCCGCGGTGGTTCGCAGATGCGCCGGATACATGCATCAAAATGTTCGCGGCCGTTGAGAATGTCGATTTCGATACGCAGGAAATAGACGGGAATATCGACGCGATCGGGTAGGGGGAAACGCACTGCGTCTTTTTCCGTCGTCACGACCATGTGGACATCGCGGCGGAGGCAACGATCGAGGAAGGCCGCGATCTCTTTTTCGGTGAACCGGTGGTGATCGGCATAT
>JALOTR010000623.1 GCA_025457805.1 Akkermansiaceae bacterium
CACAGGCTCATCATGCAGGGATTGGGCTCCGGGAAAACCAAATTTGCAGGATTATCCGGCCAGACTTGTTTTCGCCTTCCAGCCCCGCCACGCATGGAACAGGAACGCGCCGGCGAAAAGGAACATGAAGAGCGAGAAAAACTGGCCCTTCGTCAGCATGCCCACCATCTCAGCATCCGGCTCGCGGAATTGCTCACCGATGATCCGGAAGATCGCATAAAGCGCAAAAAACAGCCCGGTCAGCAGACCATCGGGGGCTTTGGGAAAACGAACACGCACGATCCAAAGAATGGCAAACAAGAGCGCGCCTTCGAGCAGTCCTTCATAGACCTGCGAAGGGTGGCGGGCAGGCAGGTATTCGCCGAGCGCTTTGAGCACCTCCGGGTTGGCACGGGAGGCCGCGATCAAGGCGTCGAGTGATTCGGCATTTGCGAGACCCGGTTCGATCCGGGTGCAGGCCTGCCAGGCGGCGCTTTGCACCTCATCGGGTTCCTCGACAAGTGAGAGCGGAAATTTCACCGCCCAGGCCACGCCGTTGGCCACGCGGCCGTAGAGTTCGCCGTTGATGAAATTCGCCGCACGCCCGAAGAACAAACCCACCGGAGCCACCACGCAAAGCCCATCGCCGAGGCCGGTCCATGTGACCTTGTGTTTCCTCGCATAAAACCACGTGAACACCACCAGGCCGAGAATCCCGCCATGGCTCGCCATGCCGCCTTCCCACACGCGCAGCACCATCAGGGGATCTTCCAGCAATTTCCCCCACCCCACTTTGGGCAGGTGGTAAAAAAACATGTAGCCGAGACGCCCGCCGAGAAACACCCCGAACAAGGCTGCCGCCGCGATGAAATCGCCCGTCATTTCCGGCTTCAAGACCCACAGCCCGCGCCGGGCGAGGTGGCGCAGCAGGTAAAATCCGGCCACGAATCCCATCAGGTAAGCGAGCCCATACCAGCGGAGTTGGATCGAATCGGTGATCCGGAAAAGGACGGGGTTGAGGTCATGCACGTAAGTCGCGAACACGGCGGAACCTCACACCATGGCCCGGACGGGCGCAAGCCGCGATCCGCGGTTCCCGATTGACCCGCACCGATTCGCAGCGAAACTGCCTCCCATGCCGAGCAAGAAGGACCTCCTCGACCTGCAATTCATCGAAGCACGCCACAAGCTGCTCGACCTGGCCGCATTTCTGGATCGCATCGACCGCCATGCGGGTGAGGGAGATTATCGATATGAGGCCATGAAACAGGCGCTGCCCATCCTGCTCGAAGCCCGCCCGGACCGCGCAAAGGCAATTCTGGAAGCCCTTTCCGATTCCAGTATTGAACCCATCCCTCAAGCCGCCTTCCAAGGAGCCTTCGGAGCACCGCCGCCGGAGAAGCCGGGAGTTGAAAGTTGATGGTTGAGAGCCTGAAGAACCTGACTCCAACTGCCACGAATCTTTCCCTCAACTTTCCACCCTAGACCCTCAACCTCTTCCCGCATGAGATACATCGAGCCCCACGCCCACATGGTCAGCCGGACGACGGATGACTACGAAAAACTCGCGCTCGCCGGATGCGAGGCACTTTGCGAACCCGCCTTCTGGGCGGGCTTTGATCGTGCTTCGGCGGATGGATTTCATGATTACTTCCGCCAACTCACTGAATACGAACCCAAACGCGCGGCGAAATTTGGCATCAAGCATTATTCGTGGCTTTGCATCAATCCGAAGGAAGCGGATGACCCTGGTTTCGCCCGCGAGGTGATGAGTCTGATTCCCGAGTTTCTGAAATGTCCCACCGTGCTTGGAATCGGTGAAATCGGACTCAACAAGAACACGCGCAATGAACTCACGATCTTCGAAGAGCACGTGCAACTCGCGCTGGATCACGATCTGCCGATTCTCATTCACACGCCGCATCTGGAGGACAAACTCAAGGGCACGCGGCTGATCCTTGATTCGCTGGCCAACTTTTCCAAACTGGATCGCGCCAAGGTCATCATCGATCACGTGGAGGAGCACACGGTTGCTCCCGTTCTCGAAGCCGGATATTGGGCGGGAATGACACTTTATCCGCACAGCAAATGCTCGCTGGACCGGGCGATCGATATTCTTGAAATCCATGGTCCGGAGCGGCTCTGGATGAACTCCGCCTGCGATTGGGGCGTTTCCGATCCGCTCGCGGTGCCGAAGTGCGCGCTGCAAATGAAGGCCAGGCAGCACACGGCTGAAGCCATCCAACAGGTGATCTATCAGAATCCCAGAAACTTCCTCAGCCAGTCGCCACGATTCCTCTGATAAAGTATCTCAAGCACCTTTCGTCATCGCCTTTGCCACTGCGGCCGCTTCCTCCATGAACCGGGCGGCGAGGGGTGATATCAAGCCGCTGGTCAAGGCACCGAATTTCACCTCCGGGAAGCCCGGCAAGGGAATCATGCGAAGTCCGGGTGTGGGTTGGGCTCCGGGGACATCCAGTGCAAGGCCGATGCCGAATCCGGCAATGACATAACTCGAGATCAAATCGAGACCTGCAAGTTCCAGCGAGGGAAACCAATCGATTCCGCGCTTTTGAAGTTCATCCTGAAACAAACGGCACGCGGGCTCATGGCGCGGCAGGGTGATGAGTGGGAGGTCGATGCGGTCGCGAGAAAGGATCTGATCGGCATGCGTGAGTTCGGAGTCCTCCGGCACGATCAGAACCAGCGGGATGCGCAATAGCAAATGGGAATCGATCCCCGGGGATTCAGCCTCCGAGATCGTCGCAAGCCCGAGATCAATGCGATCCGCGCGCAGACTTTCGCGGATTTCGCCGACGCGGCCGGATTCGAGGGCGAAGTGAAAATCCGGCAAGTGCTTGCGGACGGCGACGAGCAGGGTCGGCAGATAGTCGCGCTGCACGATCTCCGGGCAGG
>JALOTR010000624.1 GCA_025457805.1 Akkermansiaceae bacterium
AGGTTGGCCAGATCGCGGCGGAGCAATTCGCTATCCGAGCCGCTGATGAGTGCGCGCTGGAGTTCGGCGGAGAGGCGGGCGGTCTCGTTGGTGAGGGCTTGGCGGGATTGCTCGGAGCGGATGATTTCCGCATTCTTGGCCGAGAGTTCGGCTTCTTTCTCCGAGAGCATTTCCTGGAAGGTCGAAGCGAGGGCGACCATGGTATCCGCATCCTTTTTGAGGCGCTTGGCGATTTCCTCGACCGGCTCGGAGCTGCCTTCGAGAGGGCGGAGTCCCATGGCCATGCGTTCGCGGTTCAGTTGGTCGCGCAGGGCATTGGCCTCGGCTTCGAGTTCTGTGAGTTCGGGGCTGCCGGCTGCGCCGGAGCCGCGGGTGGCGCGGAGGCTGATAACGATGAGCACGCCGAGCAGGGCGATGATCACAAAGGCCAAGGCCACGGCAGGTGGCATGGTGCTCTTGGAGGGGCTGGTCTCGGCGGGAGTGTCCGCAGCGTGGGGATTCTCGATGGGCGGTTTCTCTTCCGTCATGGGCGGAGGTTGCCCGGAGGCCCGGCGGGTGTCAATAAGACGGATATCCGCCGAAACGGTTAGCGCGGGCTGATGAGGCGCAGGAAATCCGAGGCTTGTTCAAAAAGGAAGTCCGGCGCTTCGGCTGCAAGCGATTCGCGGGAGTTGAATCCCCAGGTGACGGCGGCGACGGGGATGCCGGCTTTTTGCGAGGCCTTGATGTCGCGGATTTCATCGCCGATGTAGAGCATTTCCTCCGGGCGCAGCGAGAAGGTCTTGCGGATGGCTTTGAGATGCTTGGCCTTGCCGGTGAGTTTGGAGGTGGAGGAAATGAAGTCGAATTGCTCGCGCAGGCCATGGGTGCGGAGGAAGAGGTCCACGTTGGCGGTGGCATTGGAAGTGAGGATGCCGAAGCTGTGGACGTGCTTGCGGAGCTCGACGATGACTTCGCTCATGCCGGCGATCATTTGCAGGCGGGTGATGTTTCCCCGCATGAGGCCGGTGCCGCGGGAGATGATGGCGGGGACGCGGCGCTTCGGGATATCGAGGTGATCGAGGAGTTGCTTGAGGGAGAGGTGGCGCAGGTGATCGAGTTCGTTTTCCTCAATCTGGCGGATGCCGTAATCGGGCGCGATCTGATTGAAGATGCGCCGCGATTCGCCGAGCGTGTCGGCGATGGTGCCATCGAAATCGAAAACCAGAGTGCGGTAAATCATGGGTTGGGTGGGAGTTTCCTACACAATCGCGGGCTCGACCAGTGGCAAATTCGGGTGGATATCGCCATCGAGCGGCGAGGATTCTCCGGCGAGGTGGCGGAGCAGGGCGGCGAAGGCGATCATGGCGGCATTGTCGGCGCAGAAATCGCGCGGCGCGGTGACGAATTCGAGGCCGGCTTTGTCGCAGGCGCTTTGCAGGGCATCGCGGAGGGCTTGGTTGAGGCTGACTCCACCGGAAATGGCGACGATGCGGTGGCGTGAAATTTCCGCAGCACGCAGGGTTTTGCCGACGAGGATATCGAGCACTGCCTGTTGGAATGAAGCGGCGAGATCCGGCACGGAGACGCGGCCTTTTTCGCGTTGGAGCGTGTAGAGGACGGCGGTTTTCAGGCCGGAGAAGGAAAAATCGAGGTGCGGATCGTGCAGCATCGAGCGAGGGAAATCGAAGGCGCGGGGATTGCCGCTGCGGGCGGCTTTTTCGATTTCCGGGCCGCCGGGGTAGGGGAGATCGAGCATTTTCCCCACCTTGTCGAAGGCTTCTCCGGCGGCGTCATCGCGGGTTCCGCCGAGTTTGCGATAGCGACCCGCGGCTTCCACATCGAGCAGCAGCGTGTGGCCGCCGGAGACGATGAGGGCGAGGTGGGGAGGGACGGCGGTGCGGTCGATGAACGGGGAGAGCAGGTGGCCTTCGAGGTGATTGATGCCGAGGAAGGGTTTTCCCAAAGCGCAGGCCATGCCCTTGGCGGCGGTGCTGCCGATGAGCAGCGATGAGGCGAGGCCCGGGCCGGTGGTGGCGGCAAAGGCGTCGATATCGGCCATGGTGACTTTGGCATCGAACAGTGCTTTTTCGACCAATCCGCGGAGCCGCAGCGAGTGGTTGCGGGATGCAAGTTCCGGCACGACGCCGCCGTGTTCGCGGTGCAGATCGATCTGGGATGAAATTTCCGAAGCCAGCACTTCCGCCGCCGAACCGGGGACGCCGCGGAGGATTGCGATCGCCGTTTCGTCGCAGGAAGATTCGATTGCCATCAGCAGTGCCATGTCCCGGCTTTCTTAGCCATCCGCCAGCGGGAAACCGAACAAAAAATTCCCGGCTCAGGCACTGTTTTCCATCGTCTCCCCGACGACTTCCTCGGCATCGATATCCGGGCGATCGTAGGAAGAAAGCGCGGCGCGGACCATGGCCACGGCGCTCTCGCGTTCGTCGTGGATGACCTGCACTTCGAGCTCGCGGAGGCGGGCGACTTCGTTGGGATACTTGGCCCGGCCGAAGATGAAAATAGCGGGATTGCGCTCCCGAACCAAAGGCACTGCCGCGCAAGTGGCATCCACGGCGGGAAAGGTGAAGGCGACCAGCCGAGCGCGGGCGATGCCGGCGAGGTCGAGCGCTTCCGGGTGGGTGGCATCGGCGAAAAGAACGGGCTGCCCCGCGGATTTGAGGGCGCGGACGGTGTCCGAGTTGAGCTCCATCACGAGGGTATCCACGCCGCAGCGTTTCAGCGCCTCATTGAGTGCCTGTCCCACAGGACCGTAGCCGCAGATGATGGCGTGGTCGGTGATTTCCTTGATGACCTTGGTGGGGGCCAGCGACGGCGGGGCGGATTTGTGTTGGGCGAGGATGCCTTTGCGTTCGAGAAATTTCGCAAACGGCACCGAAAAGCGCATCAACGAAG
>JALOTR010000625.1 GCA_025457805.1 Akkermansiaceae bacterium
GGTCTTCACCTTGGCGATCTTCGACGTATCGAGGTGATCACCATTGATGGCGATGTCTGCGGATGTGACGTGGTGGTGTGCCATTGCGATGGGAAATTATTTGGAAGATGCTTTGGCGGCCTGCAGCGTGTGGATGTAGGCGACGATGGCCCAGCGATCCCGCACCGGGATGTTGTATCCGTAGCCGCTCATCAGGCCCTTGCCGTTGGTGATGACTTCGTAGAGGCGTCCATCCGGGTAGGTTTCCGGTGAAATGGCGTTGAGCTTGGCGTTCGGGTTGTTTGCCACCGGCACACCATATTGGGCGGTGATGCCATTGCCATCGCCTGAAGCCCCGTGACACACGGCGCAATAAATTCCATAACGCTCCTTGCCGCGGCGGATGAGTTCCCCGGCGCTTTCGGTTGTGAGCTTGAGTTCCTCCGGCATTCCATTGCCGTAGTAGTCGCCAACGTGGCCGGTGGCGTAGTAACCGGTCTGGCCGCCGAATTCATACTCGGGAATCCCACCAATCACCTTTTCCCCCTCGGGATTGAATCCCCGCGGCTGGGTTTGGGCGATGGGCAGACGCCCTCCATGCCCGTCTGCGAAGAAAGAATCCGGACTTTGGGCCTTCACTTTGTCTTGCTCATCCATGTCCGGGAAGATCCGGACCGGCGGCTTGGAAAACTTCTGGCCGCGCAGGCCGAAGATGCCGACGACGAGCAACGCGATGAGGGCGTAGGCGAGGAAAAAGTAGCGCATCTGGGAGTCGAAATTGGAGATTTGAAATTTGAAATTTGAAATTCGCGACTAGTCCTCTTCTTCGACGAGTTCGATGTTGGCCCCGCCGATTTCGGCGAGAAGCTCCTTGGTTTTGTTCGGGCTGAACTTCACGTCGCGGGCCTCGATGGCGATGAAGAAACCATCATCCGTGGCGCGGTGGAATTGCTTGCTGGCAAACAGCGGGTGGTTGAGGCGCGGCAACTGGATCAAAGCGAGCAGGCCGAACAGCACGGTGAAACCGGAAAACAGAATGGTCAGCTCGAACATCACCGGGAAGAAGGCCGGAACCGAGAAGATGTTGACCGGCTTGGCCTGGACGATGGTGGGATAAATCACCACCTGGGTGGAGTAAGCCAAAGCAAAGGCAGTGGCGGTTCCCGTCATGCCACCGAAGAAGACAAACCATGGCAGGATCGAGCGCTTCATTCCCATCGCCCCGTCGAGTCCGTGGATCGGGTAGGGAGAATAACAATCCCATTTCTTGAATCCAGCGTCGCGGACCTTTTCCGCTGCCTTGTAAAGGGCGGAGGCGCTCTGGAACTCGGCAAGGTAGCCGTAAACTCGTTTGCGGGTGGTGCTCACAGTTTGAAATTTCAGATTTTCAGTGTTTCAGATTCTCAGCTTTTGCCCTCGGCGAACTCTTTCTGATAGGCGGCTTCGGTCACGACACCGTGGTCGGGATGATGCTCTTTGTCGTCAAAATGAGGATCGGATTCCGGGAGGGTCCATTTGACCTCGGCGATGTTGATGCAAGGCAGGAAGCGCAGGAAGAGCATGAACAGGGCGAGGAACATGCCGATGGTGCCCACGAAGGTCATGAGCTCGACGCCGCTTGGCGAGTAGGTCTTCCAATCGCCAGGAAGCCACATCCGGGCGAGGGTGGTGACGATGATGACGAAGCGCTCGAACCACATGCCGACGTTCACGCACATCGCCACGAACATGATCACCCAGAGGTTCTCACGGCAGGCTTTGAACCAGAACAGCTGCGGAGACAGCACGTTGAGCGACATCATCGCCGCGTAGGCCCACCAGTAAGGACCGGCGATCCGGAACTTGAAGGCGTCCATTTCATAGATCGCTCCGGAGTAATAAGCGACGAACAGCTCCATCAGATAGGCATAACCGACGATCGTGCCCGTGAGCAGGATGATCTTGGCCATGTTGTCGATGTGCTTCATGGTGATCAGATCCTGCAAGCCGTAGATGAAACGGGCGGGAACCATGATCGTGAGCACCATCGCAAAGCCACCGAAAATGGCACCAGCGACGAAGTAGGGTGGGAAGATGGTGGTGTGCCAACCGGGAACCACCGAGGTGGCGAAGTCGAAGGACACGACCGAGTGCACCGAGAGCACGAGCGGCGTGGAGAGCGCGGCCAGGAGGAGATAGGCCATTTCATAGTGGCTCCACTGGCGGTTGCCACCGCGCCAGCCGAGGGCGAACAAGCCGTAGAGGAACTTGCGCAGGCCGGGTTTCGCCCGATCCCGGATCGTCGCGAGGTCCGGCACCATGCCCAGATACCAGAAGATGAGGGAGACCGTGAAGTAGGTGGAAACCGCGAACACGTCCCAAAGCAGCGGTGATTTGAAGTTCTGCCAGATCGCATTGGCATTGGGCACCGGCGCAAGGAACCAGGCGAACCAAACCCGGCCGACGTGGAAGGCCGGGAAGATACCGGCGCACATCACGGCGAAGATGGTCATGGCTTCCGCCGCACGGTTGATGGACGTCCGCCAGTTCTGCCGCGTCAGGAAGAGCACGGCGGAAATCAGGGTTCCGGCGTGGCCGATACCGATCCAGAACACGAAGTTGGTGATATCAAATCCCCAGAAAACCCGGTTGGTCATTCCCCAGACACCGACACCCGTGGAGACGAGATAGGTGAGGCCGCCACCGACACCGATGAGAGCAATCAGCGCGGATGGGATGAACAACAGCCACCAGAGCAGCGGCTGTTTGTTTTCAACAACCCCGCAAATGCGCTCGGTGATCCAATGATAGGAACGCCCGCTGAGGATGAGCTTTTCACGCTCGAGCACCGGGAGTTTGACTCCCTTGTGGGTCTCCGGAGCGGTATGGGTGGTAGTGGCCATGTTTCGGGAAAACGAAATGTGTTAGGAAA
>JALOTR010000626.1 GCA_025457805.1 Akkermansiaceae bacterium
TTCGTCGAAGCCGTGCACCGTGGGCAGGTGCTCATCGCGGTCGCCCTGGTGGTTTTTTCCGAACTGGCCGGTCATGTAACCCTGGCTCTTGAGGATGGTGGCCATGGTGACATCGGTTTTCTGCCAGCCTTCCTTCGCGCCGGGCAAGCCGACCTTGGTCATGCCGGAACGGACCGGGGACGAGCCGCTGATGAAGGCGGCGCGGCCGGCGGTGCAGCTTTGCTGGGCATAGTAGTCGGTGAAGCCCACACCTTCGCGGGCGACGCGGTCGATGTTCGGGGTCTTGTAGCCCATCATGCCACGGTTGTTATGGCTGATGTTCCACGTGCCGATGTCGTCACCCCAGATGACGAGGATGTTGGGTTTCTTGGCCTGTCCGAGAGCGGAGCAGGTGGTGATCGCCAGCCCGAAGGCCAGCTTGAGCAGGGTATGGTTTCGTTTCATGGTTGTGTCGCAATGCGGTGGTCTGACAAGAGAGGGGAGGCGGGCTTTCCAGGCCGCGGGATGGCCCATTCGACGGCGTCCAGCAGGGCCTGGGAGTCCACGGGTTTCCGGAAAAAGGCGCTGGCTCCAGCGACCCGTGACGCGTGGCGCATGTCGTCGTCATCATTGGCGGTCACGATGATGAAAGGCGGGGCGCCGCCGGAGCCATGGAGTTGGGAAAGGAGGTCGAGACCGCTCATGCCCGGGAGCGAGACATCCGCGATGATGCAATCCGCTTTTGCAAGGTCCGCATCCCGCAGGAGGTTTTCCGCAGAAGAGTATCCCTGCCACGCGCAACCGGAGGATGCCATCAGCCTGCCGAGAGCCCGCAGGACGCTGGGATCGTCATCAAGAATGAGGATGGTTCTTGCAGTGGACATAGGGGCAGGGTCCCAGCGTGTCATCCCATCCGGATTTATGCTATTGGCCTTTGGTCCAATAACCGGGCGTCTGCTAGATTACCGATTGGGTGGAAATTCCGCGTCAGCACACAGGCGTGTCAACTCGGCCACCGATTGTGTCTGCATCTTGCCCATCACCCGGGCACGATGGACCTTCACGGTTTTTTCCACGATGCCCATCCGGGCGGCGATTTGTTTGTTGAGCATGCCGGAGATGACCCATCCCATCACTTCCTTTTCGCGGTCGGTGAGATTGCGGATTCTCTGGCGAATCTCGATGACGCGGCGGGATTGGTTTTCCACCGACATTTGTTTTCCCAGTGCCTCGGAGATCGCCTGGAGGAGGTCATCATGATCGAAGGGTTTGGAGAGAAATGTCACGGCGCCCCGTTTCATGGCCTGGACAGTGGCGGGAATGCTGCCATTGCCGCTCATGAAGATGACCGGGCAGTTGGTGCCGGTATCGATGAGGCGTTGTTGGAGGTCCAGCCCGCCCATACCGGGCATGGTGAGGTCCACCACGAGGCAGCAGGGGGAAGGTGAACTGGGTTTTGCCTGATGCAGGAACTCCTCTGCAGACGTGTGGGTGACGGCTTCATATCCGGCCAAGCGCACAATCCGCGAAATGCCTTTCAGGACGGATGCATCGTCGTCGACAATGAACACCGTGCCGCACTCGTTGGAAGAGCTCATCATTTTCCACAAACCAATGACAAACCCGGGGAAAGCTCAAGATCGATATCCCACTGGCTTCAAGTGGCGATCGGCAGCAAGAGACGGAACTCCGCTCCCCCGTCCGGGTGGTTCCGGGCGCTGAGTTCGCCACCCAGCCGCTCGGCAATGCTCCGGCTGATCGATAGTCCGAGTCCCAGCCCTTCCGGTTTGGTCGTATAAAAAGGTTCGAACAAGCGGGGCTGCACCTCCGGGGAAATGCCGGGTCCGGCATCCTTGATGGCGATGACCACCCACGCCTCGTTGTGAAAAGTCTCGATCCGCATGGGAAGCCCCGCAGGTTGCGACTGCATGGCGTCGAGGCCGTTGATGATCATGTTGATGAGGATTTGTTGGACCTCAATCTGGCCGGCGCGGGCTTTGGGAAGGTCCTTTCCGAGAGTGGGATGGATTTCTTTTTTCCGCCTGATGATTTCGCTCTGAAGCAGAGCCATGACCTGCTCGAAGGTTTCGTTCACATCGATCACCGCCTCGTCATCGGGAGGCGATTTTTTCAGCATGGATCGCATGCCGTGGATGATGTGGCCCGCGCGTTTGGCATCGATGGAGATATCATCGAGGATGGCCGCCATTTCTGCGAGATCGGGCTGCGCTTGATCCATGCTGCGGCGGCCGACCTGTGAGTTGCTGAGGATCGCGGCAAGGGGTTGGTTGAGTTCATGGGCGAGTGTCCCGGCCATTTCTCCGAGGACGCTCACACGGGAAAGGTGCGCGAGTTCCTGGCGTTGGAGTTCCACCCGCATTTCCGCGGATTTGCGTTCCGTGGCATCGATGGAGACTCCGCGCATCAATTGCGGGGCGCCGTGGGCGTCGCGCTCGACGTGGCCGGTTGCGGAGATCCAGCGGATCGATCCATCCGGCATCCTCACCCGGTATTCCTCGGCAAACGCCGCGCCGCCTGCAAGCGACTCATCCAGAGCCCTGCGGACGCCCGGGCGGTCATGTTCGTGAAGGATGGAGAGGAAAAGCGATAGATCGACATCGGTCGATTCCGGCAAGCCATAGATTCCGCGACCCTTGTCGGAAACCAGAATGCGCCCGGTCGCCACGTCCCACTCCCATATCACCATGCTCGCGGCTGCGGCTGCTTGGGACAGGCGCAGTTGGGAGTTCTTCAAGTCCTCGGAAAGCTTTGCCGCCTTGAAAACGTCCCTGCTGAGTTCGTAGCCCATTGCCGCGATGATGCCGACAAAAGGGAGGCTCGCAAGAAACGGCATCCGCAGCGCACCGGCGGCGACGAGGGCGGATTGTCCGGTCGCCATCAACACAAAAG
>JALOTR010000627.1 GCA_025457805.1 Akkermansiaceae bacterium
CGTCGATAACATCCAGATTTGCCAGGGGCTGGAAAACATCGCTTCGGTCATGGATCGCGGCACGCTCATCCGCTCGGCCGTGCAACCGGACCTCGGATCCATCCTCCACTCGCGGCATCAATATCATTGGCACACCGGCTATGTCCCGCCGCAGACGGTCGCCGCACCGCACATCGGTGCATGGATGTCCAAGGTGCTTGGGCCCAAGAATCCGGTGATGCCGGCATTCATCAACATCGGCCAGCGGCTCGAAGGAGTCGGCGAAAGCGAGGAACTCAAGGCATTCACCACCGCCGGATTCTTCGGCACCGAGTATGGTCCCATGAACCTGCCCTATCCGGATCAGGCCGCCGCGGCGGTGCGCCCTCCTTCCGGCATGACGCCCGAGCGTTTCCAAAGCCGCCGTGCGCTGCTCAAGAAGTTGTTGGATCACTCGCCTCACCGGGAATACATGTCGGACCACCAGCAGGAATCGATGCTGCGCTCGCTCGACAATGCCCACCGCCTGCTTTCATCGAAAGAGCGCGATGCATTTGATATCACTTTGGAGTCAAAGGAAACCTACGATGCCTATAACACCGGCCGCTTCGGCCAAGGATGCCTGCTCGCCCGGCGCCTCGTGGAAAACGGTGCGCGTTTCGTGGAAGTGACCACGGAATATGTGCCGTTTTTCCAGTGGGATACCCACAAGGACGGGCATTCGGTGGTCGAAAAAATGCACAAGGAAATCGACAGGCCCATCGCCCAACTCATCAAAGATCTCGAAGCGAAAGGTCTTCTCGATCGCACGCTCGTCATCGTGGCCAGCGAGTTTTCCCGTGACGCCATGATGGAAGGCGGTCCCGGCTCGAAAGCAACGGATCAGGCCACCGTCAAAGGCGATACGCTTGAAAGCCCGTCTCACTACGGCCTGCATCGCCACTTCACCCAGGGATCCAGTGTTCTGATGTTCGGCGGCGGCATGAAAAAAGGTCATCTCCATGGTGCCACCGCAGATGAGCGGCCGCTCGTTGCCATCAAGGACCCGGTGTCTATCATGGATCTCCACGCCACGATTTTCACCGCCATGGGCATCAGTCCCAAAACCGCCTTCGATATCGAGCAACGTCCCTTCTACGCCACCCTCGATGGCAAGGGCGTCTCGGTGGATTCGGTGTTTGCCTGATGACTGTTATCCCGTCCAGTCCTCTACTCCATCATTCAGACCCGCACACGCTCCTGCGAGAAACGCGCCTTCCAAAGCAGCCTGAAAACCACACAACGAACGGTTTAAAGCACCCAAGCGGCAGCTGCCAAAATGGGATGCAAACTCATTCAAAATTAACAACATGCATAAGTTGTTTTTGAAAGGTCCAAGTCGTTCGTTACCTCGCCGCAGCAGGCCACAGGATCATCGGCCTCGACCTGATCCCGCCCGAGGATCGGTTTCCCGACCGGCAGCAGCTATCTCAGCGGCGACATCAGTGCCGCCCGCGTGCCCTATAAAGGCACCGACGCCGTGGTTCATCTGGCCGCGCTTGACGGGGTGCGCCCGTCGATGGATCGACCGTTCGACTATCTCGCTGTCAACGTGACAGACGCCCTGCGGCTCCTGGATCATTGCCGAATCCACAGCATCCCGCACTTCGTCTTCGCCTCGTTGTCCAGCGTATATGGACCTGACACGCCACTGCCGGGCTAGGAAAAGTCCACTCCCGACCTGTGCAGCCCCTACGCGTTAACCAAGCTCCACGGCGAACAATCGGGCCAACTATACTCAAGGATACATGGCATTCGATTTCCCGCCCTGCGGTTCTTCTCCGTCTGGGGGCCAGGCCAGTGCCCCGACCTCGCTCTGGAAGCTTTCCGTCGCAAGATTGAGGCGGGCAAGTCGGTCGTCATCAACAGCGATGATAGCCAACGCCGCTACCTCACCCACATCGAGGATGTTGCCCGGGCAGTCGAATTGGCGCTCCACAGGGCTGGTCACGGATCGGCCGTCCTGAATGTCGGCACCGGCAAAAACCACTCTGCCACGGACATGCTGAAAGACGCCGCAAAAACCGCCGCCGCTTTACACTTTCCGGCGTCCAGCTTTACAGTTTTACACCTGCCGTGACGTATCAGGAAGGGCACCCAGCGGACGTGCCGGAAACGCTTGAATCCCTTATGGCAGTAGGGAGATGAATCGATTGGTTACACCGGATTTTCTTTCCAAAAACGTCCGATTCCGAGACAAAAATGTGTAAGGCTGATAATGGCTCCTTTCATAGGATTTGGATAGGGGGGGGAGACTTGTGAACTTGAGACTGGGTCTCAAATGGATTTCCTCCAAATCTTATCTTTTCAACGCCGCATTTTATCATTGATCAAGGATTCACTGGTCAGCGCGTGACAAAAAACGAGCCATTGATAGCATAATGCAAACCAAAGCCACAGTTCCATGTCTTCCTTCAGTTCATTTCGATCCGTTTTCGCCGTCTTACCCTTCTTCCTACTCCCCGCTCAGGCTGCGGTCGTGAATGCCACTTGGAACTCCGCCACCGCCGTGCCGGTCACCGCCTCCTCCTACACGGCCACCGGGAACACGGTGAACCTCACGCTCAACTTCGCTCCGGAAGTTGGGACAAATCTGACCGTGGTTAATAACACAGGATTGCCTTTCATTCAGGGGGCGTTCGGTAACCTTCCACATGGGCAAAAGGTGGCGCTCACTTTCAACGGAATTAGCTACAATTTCGCTACCAATTACTACGGCGGCGATGGCAACGATCTTGTCCTGCAATGGGCTGACAATCGGATCATGGCATGGGGGAGTAACTCCAGCGGTCGTCTGGGTGATGGAACCACTTCTACTAGAACTGTCCCCACTTCCGTAGTCGCCACTGGTGCACTAAAAGGCAAAACGAT
>JALOTR010000035.1 GCA_025457805.1 Akkermansiaceae bacterium
AAGTGTTTTGTTAGCCCACTCACCTCCAAGGCCACGGGACGCTGGACAAGACGGGAGAATCTGGCAGCGACCTCCGGCGATTGTTCGCTGTAATGGGGAAGTTCAAGAGCGGCACTCATGCTTCAGGCGGACGGGGTTTTGGGGCGGAATGAGCCTCTGCGGAAGCGATGCCGGCGCGGATGGCAGATGTTAGTTTGCGGAACGGCCACATGAAGATGAAGGCAATACCGCGGGAGATCTTGTTGCTTTTGCCAGCCCAAGGGAAAAGCAGGCCGTGCAGCCATGAGAGGAACTGGTCGGTGATGAAACCGGTGCAACCGATGAGAATGATGACTGGGAAAACTCGATCGAAGTTGCGGAAGCGGCCCTGTGTTTCAATGAACTCCGTGAGGCCGCTCTTCACACCGATCAACTCCGCAATCACGAGCCAGGTCCAAGCCCAGCCTAACAGAATCCGCAAGTCATTGTAGAGATTGGGCAGGATGCCGGGCACCACCACATGGGCGAGCAATTGCCGCGGTTTCGCACCAAGAGTTTGGGCGGCTTCCAACAAGGATGGATCGAGCAGGCGGGTGGTTTTGGAAATCACGAGGATCATCTGAAACACCGTGCCGATGAAAACCAAGGCCACCTTCGGAGCCTCGCCCGCGAGGAGCACCGCGACAAGCAAGGTGCTGAATGTGGGAGCGGGCATGTAGCGGAAGAAATCCACGAAGGGTTCGATGAGTTTTGAGAAAAAATCAAAGACCCCGCAAAGGATGCCGAGGGGGATCCCGATCAGGCAGGCCCAGAAGAAACCGAGAAAGATGACACGCAGAGACTTGGCATATCTCTGGCCCATCGTCAGTTCACCTTCGGGTGCGCTTTCAGTGAAGTCCCTCAAGCCCGCCTTGATGACTTCATGCGGAGCGGGAAGATAGACCGGGTTCGCAGGCTTGCCCTGAGGAACCAGCTTGAACAGCGGCTCATCGGGCAGGCTGCGAAACGAGAAATCCGCCGACACGGCTGAGAGCATTTCCCAATTCTTGCGGACTATTCCAAGATTCTCTTCGGTGAGTTTGGGCTTGGTGCTGGTTTTGGCTCCTGTGGCGAGATCACGCCAGATGTGATAGAGCACCGCATCGTTCTGTGCATCCTGATAGTGAAGCCAACCATGATCGATGGCGATGGGTGCCATCTGGCGCAGCAGTTTTTGATTTTTTCGACGGGCTCCTGTTTCAGGAGTTCCGGAATCCCTGGCCTTGGTGACCGCCTCGTTTTCCGCGCGAACGGCGGCTTCAAATTCAGGGAAGAACCCACGACTTACGTGGTCGCCTGCCGTGAACACCGTAGTCACTCCTTCGCGCTCTGCGGAGAGCTCGATCTTCACATCCGGGTGCCAGATCCATGGAACATACGAGACAAAGCACCAAAGAAACAAAGGCAGCAGAAATGAGATCACCGTAAGCCCCAAGGCCCGGCGCTGGGGCAGGTCGCGTCGGATCAGGAACCAACCCTTGAATATGCCAGGACGGGCCATGAGGTCTGATGAAGATGCAAGGGTTGGTGCCGCCCGGCAACCGGGCGGCTGATAGATCAAAGATAAGACCTCACACTTACTTGAGCGCCTTGGTCAGGGAAGGATCGAGGTATTTATCAATGTCCTGTGACTTCTCATAGACTTTGAACTTGAGATTGAACTCATTCACAACCTTGGAAGAGCCGTAAACGCTACCGAGTCCATCGGCCTTCTCCCAGCGCTTCAATGCCTCATCGAGCTTGAGGATATAAGTGCCTTTGAGGAAGGGCTCGTATTCTTCAGGAGTGATTTTCACTCGGGCGGAGAGAATCTTGAGTGTATCATCGAGATTTTCCTCATCCCGGATATAGTCGGCGATGCGATACCAAACTTTCACGACCTTTGCCCAGTCGTCCCTGCGTTTCTCAAGGCTCTCCGTGGAAACATAGAGCAAGTCATAGATGATGCCGGGGGAATCCGCCGAAGTGAAAACAGGCTTCGAACCTGGCAGAGCCTTGAGCGCTTGGCCGGAGCTGGGCTGCCATGCACCGATGGCATCAACTGCCTTCGAGCCGAAAACCTGGGGAGTCTCATTGGTGGGCGTGTTGACGATGGTGACGTCCTCTGCCTTCATCCCGTTCTTCTCAAGACCCGTGAGGAGCAGGAGGTGGGAAACAAAACCTTCTTCGAGGCCGACTTTTTTACCCTTCAGGCCTTTCATCGAATCAATTCCCGGTGCGGCGACAATCATGTCATTGCCGTTGGAGAAATCGTTGATGATGATGCCGACAGAAGGCTTTCCAGTCGCTCCCGTGACGAGGGCGTCGCCATTGGTCATGCAGACGCCATCGACCTTGCCGGACACATAGGCATCCATTGAGGGAACATAGTCGAACCACTGGAAATCGACTTCCACGCCGGCTTCCTTGAACCAGCCTTTCTGCACGCCGATTTCCCAGGCGATCCAGCCCGGCCAGTCCGAGTATGCGATTTTGAGGGGTTCGGCACGCAGGGCTCCGCACAAGGCGAAGAGCCCGAGGGCAATGGTTCCGATACGGGATGAGGATTTCATGGGATTGGAATTTGTGGATTGTTGGGGATGGGGAATCATGGACCAGGAACCTGCCCGTATGAGGAATGGGCTAAAGTTTCATACGGGAATAAGCACAGGCCATACCAAGTCCTATGAAGCGATTGTGGCATTCGCGCCTTGAGTCTTCCCGAAAAGCGGTTTTCGGTCTGGCCATGCACCGCTTCCACCACCACCAGTTCGCCGATACGGCGGCTTTGCTGGCGGCGAAGGGCGGCAGGACGATTTCCATCTGCATCCCCACTCTCAACGAGGCGGCAACCATCGGTTCCATCCTTGGAACCATCCGCACACGGCTCATGGAGGAAACTCCGCTGGTGGACGAGGTTCTCGTGATCGACTCCGGCTCACAGGACGAAACTACCCGCATCGCAGCCAGCGAGGGCGCGAAGGTTTTTCTCAGCGCCGAGATCGCTGCAGACTCGGGCAGCCACCTTGGAAAAGGGGAAAACCTGTGGAAAGCCCTGCAAGCAAGCCGGGGCGACGTGGTTTGCTTCCTCGATGGCGACATTTCCAACTTCCATCCCGGATTCGTCGCGGGACTGGTGGGTCCACTGCTCAGCGACGAGACCATCGATTACGTCAAAGCCTACTACGAACGGCCGCTGGCTCACGGCGACGCAGTGCATTCCAGCGGCGGGGGGCGGGTTTCGGAAATCCTCGTTCGGCCGCTGATCTCGATGTTTTATCCGGAACTCAATTTCATCCTCCAACCACTCTCCGGCGAATACGCCGCGCGCCGCAGCCTGCTCGAAACCCTCCCCTTCCCGGTCGGCTACGGGGTGGAAATCGCCCATCTGATCGATCTCGCGAAAGCAGGCAAACTCGACCGCATCGCCCAGACCGACCTCGTCCGCCGGATTCACCGGAACCGCGACGACGGCGATCTTGGCGACACCGCCTTCGCCATCCTGAAGGTAATCCTCCGCCGCCTCGAACGCGACGGCAAGCTGAGCCTGACCTCGCCCCTCCCGGAACTGCATCAGCGTTGGATCATTGATGCTGCGACCATCCAACAGATTTCCCGTCACATTCCCGAACCCGAGCGCCCCCCCTTGCAGGCTTGGCTTCAAAAATCGGCAATCCCCTCGTGATTTCGACCGACCCCGGCTTGCCAAGTCGGGAAGGCCGATTACCTTCCGCCGCCCATGAGCCTGCCAGAAAACTACGAACCCGCCGTTCGCGATCCCAAGAAACTCAGGCGCACGGCGTGGATTCTCGTTGCCATCATGATCTTCGGCGGGACGCTCATCCTGCTTTCTTATGAAAAGTGGGCCATCAAGCAGTCAGCGGACGACCGCCCCTCGATGGTGCACCGCATCCGCAAGGAACGCGACCTCCGTGTCATCCGCCAGGATGGAAAAACGGCGGATCTTTTCGAACTCCGCGGCAGGGTATGGGCCATCAACGTGACTTGCCTCGCCAAACCGGAAACCTCCGCACGCAGCATGGCCGTCATGAAGCGCCTCGCGGGGAAACATGCCGCGACGCCGGATTTCCACCTCGTCACTCTCGCGCTCGACCCCGCCCCGGCCGATCAAATCGTCGGCCTGCTCGCCAAGGGAGCCGCAGACCATGGCATCTCCCTGCCCCAATGGTGGCTCGGCACCAACGAAGCAGCCACACTCCACAAGTTCATCAAGAGCGAACTCAAATCCAACATTTTCCCCCATCAGGAAAATGGCACCTGGGTTTATGATACCTCGATCGTGCTGATTGATAAAGAAGGCCATGTGCGCCGCGCCGTCGTTCCCCAGAAACGTGGCGGGCAACCTTTTGTGGCCACCTTCGATTTTGACCAAGCCGCCCAATGGGACAAGGATGGCATCAAGACCGGCACCGATCGCAGCAATGAAGGCGAACTCGAAAAACTCCTCGAAACCACGATCGACACCCTGCTGAAGGAACCCGCAGAAACCCCATCGAACTCATGAGCCGCAAAACCACCATCGCCCTCTTCTACACGGCCGTGGCTGTCATTTCGATCGCCATCCTTGCCCTTGCGTTTTTCATCCGCTCCAAGATGCCGAACCCCGACCTGCCGCCCATCGTCAACTTTGGCAAGGAATCGACCATGCGATGGTTCGACATCGCGCGTGACCTCGAAGCGGTGAATCAGGAAGGAAAACAGGTCAAACTCTCCGATCTCAAGGGCAAGGTCTGGATCGTCGCGGAGTTTTTCGCGATCTGCCCGCACTGTGCTGTCCGCAATGGTGAGGAGCTTCGGAAAATTTATGATGAGTTTGGCAGTCATCCGGATTTCCACATCGCCTGCATCTCCGTCGATCCTGAAAACGATCAGGTGGAGAAACTCGCGGATTATGGCAAAGCCCTTGGCGCGGATCCCAAAAACTGGTGGTTTCTCAATGCAGGTGATGCCAAGACCACCCACGAATATCTGGAAAAGGAACTCAAGTTCTTCGCCATCAAGGAACGCACGGATCCCGTCGATATCGAGACCAACGGCCGTTTTTCACACGATCTCGGATTTATACTGGTGGATCGTGACTTCAAGGTGATCGGCAAATGGCCGCTGGCGGATGCCCGATCCGAGCAGGCCCGCCAAATTGATCCCAACCTCTATCCACAACTCAAAAAGGAACTGTTTGACCGCATCCGCACCGAGTTGGATCAAACCGAAACCCCGGAAATCAAATGAGTTCAGAACGCGAACAATGGCTCACCCGCACGCCGAACGAGGAGTTGTCCAAAAAACTCTGCACCGCCGCGTGGATCCTCTCCACCGCCGTTCTCATCCTTGTGGTCCTCATGCAGAAGATCCGCCTTCCAATACCCGAGGGCTGGTCCACCGCGATGCTGCCACCCATTCATGCAGCGGTGAATGCAACCGCCGCAGTGGTCCTGATGATCTCCATCATCTTCATCAAACTTGGCAAAGTGGAATGGCACCGCGCCACCATGGTGGCAGCGATGGGACTGTCCGTCCTGTTCCTGCTTTCCTATGTCGCCTATCATATCACGAATGATCCGACCCGCTACGGTGGGACAGGCACCATGCGCACTGTTTACTTCGTCCTGCTCATCAGCCACATCGTCTTTGCCGCAGTCAGTCTTCCATTCATTCTATTCACCTTCATTTCCGGCTGGACCAACCGCTTCACCACCCACCGCAAACTCGCCCGCTGGGTGTTTCCCATGTGGCTCTACGTGGCGCTCACCGGTCCGATCTGTTATCTCATGCTGAAGCCTTACTACCAGTGAAGCGCTTCGCTGGCCTTCAATTCCCGCTTCCAAGAACCCATGGACGCCATTGAACCAATCGATGTCCGCACTCTTGATTCCTCGAATCTCGCGGACGCCGCGCACCTCTTGGGCAAGCTCAATCCGGATACCCCTGCCCATCTCGTCCGCGAACGGCTTGCGACCATCCTGGCGGAACATCCCCACTATCACCTCATCGGAGCCTTCGCCGGGCCCAAGCTCGTCGGCGTCTGCGGTGCATGGGTCGCCACCAAAATCTGGTGCGGGCGGTATCTGGAAATCGACAATCTGGTCGTCGATCCCGAATGCCGATCCGGCGGTGTGGGCACGCAGTTGATCAGGCATCTGGAAAACATCGCACAGGAAAAGGAATGCACCCTGCTCGTATTGGACAGTTATACCAACAACCATCCATCCCACCGCCTTTACCACCGCCTTGGCTTCGAAATCTGGGGTTTTCATTTCATCAAACCCATCGGTGACTGGTCCGGAAAGGACAGCGCATGACGCTTGCCATCGTCCACTATCATCTCGGTCAGGGAGGCGTTTCCCAAGTCATAGCCAACACCTCCTGCATCCTTGATGCTGCCGGAATCCGTCATGTCATCCTCATCGGCAAAGGACCCGATGTCATTGCCACCGATCTCCCGATCCGAATTGTTCCGGGACTGGAATACTCGCCCCCTCTTCCGGACAAGTCCCTCGATGCCACATCCCTTCTCGCATCGCTCCGTGCGGCCGCCACGGATGCGCTCGGAGATGCTCCCGCAATCTGGCATTTCCACAATCACGCTCTCGGAAAAAACCGCTATCTTCCCCAAGTAATCTCCGCCCTTGCACGGGACAACGAACGGATCGTCCTTCAAATCCACGATCTCGCAGAAGACGGCCGCCCGGAAAATCATTCGCTCATATCCGGCGAGCAGGAGTTATATCCTTTCTCCAACCGCATTCACTATGCCATTCTGAATTCCCGCGATCATCAAGCCTTTCTCGACGCCGGACTGCCGCGTTCCTCGGCTTCGCTCATCGTCAATCCCATCGCAAATACACACTCACCCGGAACACCACCGAATGGCGATCCTCTGGTCTTCGCACCCATCCGTGCAATCCGGCGGAAGAACATTGGCGAACTGGTTTTTCTATCCGCTCTCGCACCAACCGGCACACGGTTTGCCATCAGCCGCGCCCCCCTCGATCCGGATGCAAAGATCATTCATGACACATGGAAACGCTTCGCAGAGAGCGAGCGGTTGCCGATCCAATTCGATGTCGTGGATCGGATCACACCCAACCTGGAAGCAGACAACAGTTTCTCATCATGGGTAAAACATTCCACCCACTGGGCCACCACCTCCATCTCCGAGGGATTCGGTTTGCCTTTGCTTGAATCGATTGCCCATCAAAAGCCACTCATTGGCCGTAGCATTCCGTCCATCGCTCCGGAATACGCAAAGCACGGCCTCATTGTCGGCGATCTCTACGATCAACTCCTCATCCCCGCCGAGTGGGTGGATCTCACCATTCTCAAAGACCATCTCGTCACCACCCTTGAGCGCAGCTACCGCACCTATCAGCGGAAGCTGACCCGTGAAATTTGCGAGACCGCTTTTGATTCGCTCGTTCACGATGGCTGGCTCGACTTCGGCAACATGCCCGAACCGCTCCAGCAAGGTGCCATCGAACGCATTCTCGAACCCGGATGCCGCAGAATTCCCAAACTAAGCATCCACGGCGCGGAACAGAATGCCTGGCAATGGCTCAACCAGGCTCTGGCAAACCGCACACCCCAGGCCACCCCGGATCAACTCGCGCCTTGGTCGGCATCCGCATTTCTGACACAACTTCGAGATATCTATCAGATCCTTGAATCCGCTCCGGTTGAGAAACCCTCTTTCATCGATTCCCAGCAGATCCTCACACGCTTCCTCTCGCCGGCATCCTTCCATTTCCTCAAATCACCACCCAAACCTGCCAAGGATCCATTCCCATTCCGGGCGGTGGTATTTGATATCTACGGCACGCTTCTCATCGCCCCGGCAGGCGGTGTGAAACCGGACCCGGATGCGGATTCGGAACTCCGACGCATCATCCTCAAGTGGGGATCGTCTCCGCCGGCGTCACCGAGCAGCGCAATTCATGCAGCCGTCCTTCGCCACCATGCCGCAGCTCGCGAACATGGAAACCATCATCCCGAAGTTGATCTGCGAAAGTTATGGCGTGAGGTGCTTTTGTTGGATGAAGGAACCTCCACCCAGGAGCTCGTCGAAGCGATCGAAGAAGCATGGCATCCAGCAATTCCCATGCCAGGCGCGACCGAGGCGGTTGGTTATCTTTCTGCCGCGGGTGTTTCCCTTGGACTGCTGTCAAACGCCCAATGCAACACCCTCGGCAGCCTTGGAGAACTCCGCGACTTCTTTGCACCGGAGCTAACAATCCTTTCATTCCAACAAGGCATCGCCAAGCCCTCGCCAAACCTTTTCCGCATGTTGGCAGATCGGCTCGCCGGACGTGGGATTGCTCCCCACGAAACTCTCTACATCGGCAACGATCCTCTTCAAGACATCCTGCCCGCTGCCGCCTGCGGATTCAAAACCGCCTTATTTAAAGGTCATCCCGAATCCCTCCGCACCGGACAATGCGCACCGGATCATATCCTCACGGATTGGTCGGACATCCGCAAAATCACCGCGGCGGGATGATCTTGAGCCCACGCTGCGGCATCAAATCCAACATTGCCCAAGCAATTCGGGCACAAGTAATCCACGATTATTCAGATAAAGCGAGAGTGCACGCCCATGCATTTCGCCCGATGATCTTGCATAAGAGGTCATCCGAAATATGGCAAGCAAAGCCAATCATGGAGTATGTGATGACACGGATCCTTTAAACACTGGAGATTCGACAAGTTGATGGATGGCGGCGCGGCGATTGCGAGGCGGAGAGGAAATCCGCGTCTGATGTTTTCCCATTATCGCGGGCCAACTCCCACCATACCCCATGAATCCCACAGTCTCTCCGCTCCATTACTGGCGCAAAACGATATTGGCCATTGCTGCTATAGCTTGGAACTTGATTCCTCCCGTGCATGCGCAAACGGCTCCGCTCAGAATCATGCCCCTTGGAGACTCCATCACGCGGGGAAGCAATCGTATCAACTATCCGAACGGAGCCATTCCTGGTGGTTATCGCAGGGAACTCGGCGCACGCCTTGCGATTGCCGGCATCGCTCACGACTTCGTGGGAAGTCGATCCGACAATGCCGCTGCCGGGATGGATCCGCATCACAATGGGCTTGATGGCATTCGCACCGATCAGGTTCTCGCCAACATCAATACATGGCTCGCCGTCAACCCGAACGTGGTCCTCATGCACCTCGGCACCAATGACATGCTCCAACATGTGCCCGTCGGCACTGCCATCGGCAATCTCAACACGCTCATCCTTCGCATCACTCAGAATGCGCCCCAACGAAATCTCTGTGTCTCCACCATCATTCCGATTGATGAAACCCGTGATGGAAAAAACGCCGCTGAATGGGGAGCCATTGTTTCAACCTACAATTCGCAGCTGAAAAGCCTTGTCCAGTCCCACATCAGTCAAGGCCGGAATGTCAGCCTCATCGACATGCATTCCTCCCTCGTTTATACGAATCCAAACTCCTCCTCCAATTTCTTCCAGGTCGGAGATCGCACCCACCCCGGACAAGCAGGCTACAACCAAATGGGGACCGTTTGGTCGAAGGCATTCATTTCCGGGGCCCC
This sequence comes from Akkermansiaceae bacterium, assembly GCA_025457805.1. Taxonomy (GTDB): domain Bacteria; phylum Verrucomicrobiota; class Verrucomicrobiia; order Verrucomicrobiales; family Akkermansiaceae; genus Luteolibacter. The sequence continues at coordinate 9,575 of JALOTR010000035.1, forward strand.
AAATCCACCACCCATTGCTGCATCGCTCCTGGTCAACGGAACCTTTGCAGCAGACTACTCCGGGTGGTCCCATTCCGGAAACCAGATTGTAGCTCCTCCAAGTGCATACAATGCGCCCTCTGGCTCGAAACTAGTGGCTTTTAACGGCGGGAACTCACAACCCAACGGCGTTCTCTCGCAGACATTTTCCACGCTTGCCGGCTCCTCCTACCGTATCACCTTCCATGCTGGAGTCATCGCATGGAACACATTGCAGCAGCGGCTCGGCATCGACGCAGGAAACATGTCACAAGTTCTCAGTCTGGCCGGCCCCGGAGGAGGAACCGCCAGATGGAGCCTGCATACCTATGACTTTGTGGCAAATTCCAATCAAACGACCCTGCGATTTCGTGATCTTTCGTCCAGCAGCCAGTCGCTCGATTTACTTCTAACAAACGTCACCGTGACCGGTCAGGCCGGATCGGGAAACACCGCTCCCATTGCAAACGACGATTCCTACGCCATCAACACCGGTTCATCATTCAGCGCAGGCCCGCCTGGGGTCTTGGGAAATGACACAGATGCACAATCCAATCCACTGACTGCCGTTTTGGTGGCAAACCCCTCCCACGGCACCTTGTTGCTCAATGGAAATGGCAGTTTCACCTATACTCCGTCCACTGGATTCATTGGCACGGATTCGTTTACCTACCAAGCGCGTGATGCCTTGTCCGCCTCTTCACCAGCGACGGTCAGGATTTCAATTTCCTCACCATCTTCCGACCTCCTGATCAATTCCAACTTTGAATCCGGCCTCTCCGGCTGGACGACATCCGGCAACGTCTCCCCGAAAAACTCCAGCCCCTATACTGCCTCGTCAGGATCAGGTCTGGTTGCGTTCAACGATGGCAACCGCCCGTCCGGTGGAAGCATTTCACAGTCATTCCCGACCGTGGCCGGCAGGAGCTATGCCTTGGCTTTTGACAGTGGAACCTATTCTTTCAATACCACCAGTCAGACACTCCATGTTTCAGTTCGTGGCAATGCAAGTTTGTATGAGGAATCCACCACTCTCAAAGGAGCGAACGGAGGGAGCACCCGGTGGATCACCAGAACCCATTCCTTTATCGCGGATCGCAATGTGACCACGATCACCTTCACAGACATCTCATCCGGCACGAACGGAATTGACCTACTGCTGGATCACATAAGATTGATCGAAAGTCATTCTCCTGCCCCCGCAGCATTCGTCACTGCACCTGCCCCGGTGGA
>JALOTR010000628.1 GCA_025457805.1 Akkermansiaceae bacterium
CGTTCGTAGGCTCACTGGCGCTGCTCAAGTTCATCGGCCCGGACAGCCACCAGCAATCCATTGTGCACCGACCTCCGTCAGTGTGGGCGATTCGGACAAGTCCGTATTCTGCGCCGCGTTCGCGTACAGACGTCGTCGAGGATCCTGAACAGTTCAATTTCAGTTACGAGGTCAGTTGACGCTGACTGATGCGACAATTGCCATTGTCGTCGTGCTCTCAGAGGTAAGCAGTACGTCAACAGATTCATTACAGACTTACTGAGGCGTTACGTCGACGAGTTGTCCGTTGAATTCCGGGTCGGATGCAGTGGCAGAGAAAGGCGAAGGACCCCACAAAACCCGGTCGACCAACCGCAAGGCGGGTGAGCCGGAGGATCTGGTGCCTGGTGAGTTTCCCCTCGTGGAGAGGATCATTTCCGACACTACCCAGTCGGATGTTCAAGCAGCCGAAGCTCTCGTTGAGATCGCGCGCCGCGGCGATGTTTCATTGGAGGAGCGCTTTGAGGCTCTCGCTCATGGGTTGAATCTTGATTTCAAGAGCTTTTCCGGATTGGCGGCCGAGACGAATCTGCCGCTGGAACTTGCCCAGCGTTTTCTGGATGAGCTCCTCAACCGGAACCAGCAACCGGTCCTGCAAATCGAAGGCTGCCTCGCATTGCTGAATCACACGGATCAATGCATACGTTCCCAGGCAATGGAACAGCTGGCTTTCCTCGTGGAGAAGGAATCGCTTGTGGAATCTCCTCAAGAGTTGAAGACGGCAGCGTTGGCGAAACTGGAGGAACTTCGCAAAAACCCTCCCGCTTCTGCGACGGCAGACTCGTCCGACGTCATTCCTGATCTTGCTCCGGAATGAGGCCGGTTCCCGCAGTCGCCGGGCATGAATGCAAGTGGCGATTCCGGAAACCCCTCTTCAGAAAACCATCTATCTGTTATGAATCAACGAAGCGGATTTGTCCTGAGTATGCCGGGGTCCCGACCCAAGGAAGGGACGGATGCGTGTTTTTGGCAACCGAACCCTTTCCACTGAACGAATCTCATGCATACCATGGCCCTGACAGGTGGAATCGCCTCCGGGAAATCGACCGTTTGCCGGGCGTTGAAGGAGTTTATTCCCAATCTGGTGATCTTTGATTGCGACATCGCGGTCCACCGCATGTTGGAGTCGGATCCGGAGGTTGCGGCGATCATTTCCGATGCGTTTGGCGATCAGGCCCTCGACGCCCAAGGCCGGATCGACCGGCATTTCCTCCGGGGAAAGGTGTTCGCCGATGAGGCGGCCAGGCTGCGTTTGGAGGCGATCCTGCATCCAAGGGTGAAACAGGAATGTCTTGATTCGTTGGAAAAGGCTGCTAGTCGTGGGGCGGACCTGTTCGTTGCGGATGTTCCGCTCTTCTTTGAAAAGGGGTTCGACTTCGGGCAAAGCCAGGTGCTGATCGTCGCGTCGTCCCGCTCGACCCAGATTCAGCGGCTCAAGGCCCGGGGGGGATTCGAGGATTCGCTCATCGAGTCCATTCTCGCCGCCCAGCTTCCGGTTCAGGAAAAAATGTCCCGTTCGGACGTGGTTTTCTGGAACGAAGGTCCTCCATCCATCATCCGATCCCAAATCCGGCGTTTCGCCCAAGCATTTCTCATGAGTCTTTCCAACGACATCGAAGCCACACCGGCCGCCGCTCCCGCTGCGGCCCCGACCCCGGTCCCTGCCTCGATTGATATCAATCAATTCCGCCTCAAGCCGCTGGCCGAACTTCAGTCCATGGCGGAGGCCTGCCCGGCACGCATCCAGGGCGGGATTCCCAAAAGCCAGTTGATCTATGAATTGCTGTGCTTTTTCGGCCACGAGGGCACGGGGCTGGTTTGTGAGGGAGTGCTCGAGCAGAGCAAAGACAACTTCGCCATGCTGCGCGATCCTCAGCGCAGTTTCCGCCCGAGCCCGGACGACATCCACCTCGGCAACAACATCCTGCGCGATCTCGGATTGCGTGTCGGCCAGTTGGTCAAAGTCCGCGTGCGGGCTCCTCGAGAGAGAGACAAATATCTATCTGCCCAGGATGTCATCGAGGTGGAAGGCGTCCCGGTGGCCGACTACCAGGCACCGAAGGAATTTGACAAACTCACCCCGCTTTTCCCGGACCAGCGCATTCACCTGGAAGGGGAGGGGAATGATTTTCTCGGCGTGCGGGTGATCGATCTGATTGCTCCGCTCGGCAAGGGCCAACGCGGAATCATCGTGGCTCCTCCACGCGGAGGAAAAACCATTCTTCTCAAGCAAATCGCCCGTTCGATCCGCCAGAATCATCCCGAGTCCGAACTCATCATCCTGCTGCTCGACGAGCGTCCGGAAGAAGTGACGGATTTCGAGGAAACGGTCGGGGCCAGAGTTTATGCATCCACCTTTGATGAATCACCACGCCGTCACTCCCAAGTGGCGGATCTGGTGATCGAGCGTGCCAAGCGCCTCGTGGAGCGCGGCAAGGATGTCGTCCTGCTTCTGGACAGCCTTACCCGCCTCGCCCGCGGTCACAACTCCGCCATGCAAGGTGGCCCCATCGGTTCCGGTGGCGTGAGCCCGGTGGCCTTGCAGAAGTCCCGCAAGTTTTTCGGCACCGCCCGCAATGTGGAGGAGGGCGGTTCTCTCACCATCCTCGCCACCGCCTTGGTGGAAACCGAGAGCCGCCTCGACGACGTCGTGTTCGAGGAGTTCAAGGGCACCGGCAACATGGAAGTGAAGCTCGATCGCGAACTCGCGGAACGCCGTGTGTTCCCAGCCATCCACATCCCGCAGTCAGGCACCCGCAATGATGATCGCCTCTATCACCCGGATGAATTCCTCAAGGTGGTGGATGTGCGCAAGCAACTCGCGGGCCTGCCCATCGGCGATGCCATC
>JALOTR010000629.1 GCA_025457805.1 Akkermansiaceae bacterium
GAGATCTCCGGCGGCACCGATGACCAGCGGAAGATCTTCTACACCGCGCTCTATCACAGCGCCATTTCGCCGAACCTCGCCAGCGACGTGGACGGCCGCTACCGCAGCATGGATCAGACGATCCATCGGGATGCCGACTACACGAATTACACGGTCTTTTCCCTCTGGGACACCTTCCGCGCCCAGCACCCGCTTTACACCATCATCGATCCGGAGCGCGACCAGCAGTGGATCCGCACGCTGCTCCGCAAGTACGACGAGGGCGGCATCCTGCCGATGTGGGACCTGGCCTCCAACTACACTGGTTGCATGATCGGCTACCACGCCGTCCCGGTGATCGTGGACGCTTACGTCAAGGGCCTGCGCGACTTCGACCTTGATAAAGCCATGGAGGCGATCGTGTTTTCCTCGGTCTATGATGAAAAAAAACCGATTCCCTATCACACGGAGGAAGTCAAAAAAGACCTGATGCCCAAGGCCAAGCTTTACAACGCCACCATGGGCTTCATCCCCGCCGATCTCGAAAACGAGTCCGTCTCCAAAGCTCTGGAGTTCGCCTACAACGACTGGGTCATCGCGAAGATGGCGAAGGACATGGGGCGTGAGGAGATCGCCCGGGAGTATTTTGAACGCGGACAGCGTTACCGCACTTACTTCGACCCGAAGACCGAGTTCATGCGCGGGCGGAACCAGGATCGCTCATGGGTCGAGCCATTCGATCCCAACAACGCCAACCATCGCAAGGGCGAGTATGTCGAGGGCAACGCCTGGCAGTGGACGTGGTTCGTGCCGCACGATGTGCCCGGGCTGATCCAGATGTTTGGCGGGCGTGATGCGTTCGCGAAGAAGCTCGACCTATTGTTCACCACCGACTCAACCCTGACCGGGGAAAAAATCTCCGGCGACATCACCGGGATGATTGGCCAATATGCCCACGGCAACGAACCCAGCCACCACATCGCCTACCTCTTCAACTGGATCGACCAGCCATGGCGCGCCCAGGAACTCCTTTATCAGATCATGACCGAGTTCTATCAGGCCGCGCCGGCAGGTCTCATCGGCAACGAGGACTGCGGCCAGATGTCCGCCTGGTATATCCTCAGCGCGATCGGGATCTATCAGGTCGCACCGGGCGACACCCGTTTCTCGATCGGTCGCCCGCTCTTCCCCGAGGCCCGTATCCCGCTCAAGGACGGCAAGGTCTTCGTCGTGAAAATGAAAAACGGAGCGGAGGAAAACCCCTACGTCCAGCGCGTCACCCTCAACGGCAAGGCCCTCACCACGCCTTTCATCGACTATGCCGATATCATGTCCGGCGCGGAACTGGTCTTCGAGATGGGTGACAAGAAGACGGTGTTTTGGAAGGAAAACTAACGGCGCGCATCGGGCTTCCACCGCTTTCCTAACGACGATTTTTGGTCACACGCAATTCCATAAACAGCCAACTTCCGTGACATCTTATTTTCTAGGGTTTGAACATCGTATAGTCTTTGCCCGGTGAAAGAAGTTCCTTCATCGTCAGACTTTCTACGTGGCCGTCGACCATGCAGACGTTGACCTTGCCTCCATGACGCGCGGCCGGGGCATGGGAGTTCGTCCACTGTTTCGGATTTGCCCAGATCGCATACCAGCCCGTTTTGAGGTCTTTGGCGTTATTCGCAGTATCCCCCACCAGCCATGTCCGTTCGGGTCTGGAGATTTGGGCGAGGCGGATCGAGCCGGAGCCGGGCACCGAGCCTTTCTTTACCTGCATGACAGTCCCTTCGGCCCCGCCGTAACCTTGGTAATTGGTTTGCACGACGGTGCAGCCAGGGCAAGCCCATACGCCGGCGTTGCAGCTGAGTTTGCCGGCGCTGTTGGTGACCCTGGGGAGATAGCCGCCGTCCGCGACGATTTGCGGCCAGATCCCCGCCAGGCCATCGCCGGATTTGGTTCTGTCTTCGAGCGGAGGCAACTGGCCGCTGTTGTCAGTCGTATAGGAAATCATCGCCGCTCCGATTTGCCTCAGGTTGGAGGTGCAAGTGGCCCCCTGCGCCGAGGATCGAAGTTTCGAGACGCCTAAGGTCGAAAGGACGGCGAGAACCACAATGATCGTGATGACGACGAGGACTTCGGTGAGGGTGAAGCCCCTTGGTGTGAACCGATTGGTGTTTCCGGATGGAGGAGGAATGTTCATGGTGACTCTGGAAGCGATGGGTTTGAATCAGGAGGCTGGATGCTTTGGTTATACTATAGGTCGGTGAGAAAGTGGCATGGATGGAAAATTTGTGATAGTCCTCAAAGTGAGGACATCGCCCGTATGAACAGGCATGGGATCGGCCTTCATTATCAATCTTTCGCTCATGGCACTGCGATTCCGGCCCGCATGAACTGCCGTGGACTTTCATTCACCGGCACGGCGCTCCGGAAGAGCAGGTGGGTCGGTTGGTCCTCGGCGACCACGCAGGCCGGTGCGCCGCTTAGCCAGGATGAGAGATTTCCCGACACGGAACCCGTGATGCTGACACTCCGGCGGGCGTCACGGGGGACTCTATACTCCAGGAAGGTGTTTTCCCCCACGATGCTGAATCTGCTTTCGCAACGGGCGACCGAGGACCCGCTGCGGGGATTGGTCGCAAAGGCATACTCCCACAAGTTCGTTTGTCCGTCTCCGTCCGCATCGGCGTTCCATTGGCTGGTCGGCGCATTCAGGTTCGGATCGATATCACCGAAAGTTCTGTATCGCCACGAATGTGGAGTTAATAGATCCACCGGACTCGCGGCATCGGTATCACCAATCGAGTTATAGGTGGAGACTTGCAGAACAAGATCTTCCACTCCCGCGTTCAATGCGATGGTGCTGGTGGTGGCTCCGGAGGGCTTTTCATCAATGATCTGGAACGGCCCG
>JALOTR010000036.1 GCA_025457805.1 Akkermansiaceae bacterium
CTCGCGCAAACACGAGACCGTGGCCCTGCGCATCACCGATCCACTTGAGGCAAAACTCCCCAAGGCCGGACGCGTGATCATGATCGATCCGGAAACAGGCTTCGAAACACTCGTCAACACCAACAACTCGAACCTCCGCATGGGCTATCAACGGCTCATGAGCCGCCAACAGGAAGGTGCGGCATCCATTTTCAAAAAACATGGCATCGACTCCGCCGATCTCACCACACGGGGCGATACAATGGCCGACCTCCACCGCCTCCTCAAACGCCGCAGTCGCAAACGCGCCCGCTGATTTATATTTCCGTTAGATATACCATGCCGGAACCCACCACACGCCTCGAATTCGCCGCACCGCCCTCGCCCGAGGCGCTGCTGCCGACCTATGGTTTGTGGCCATGGTGGGTGGCCGCCGGAGTGCTTGTGCTTCTCGCCATCGTGGTGATGATCCGGAGGCGGCGGAAAAAGACAGTTTACGATCCCGTCGCCGCGCGAAATGCGGCATTCCACGAAGCCCTTGCTGCCATGAAGGAAGCCCGCGCGGAAAATCCCCGCGAGGCCGCGGTGAAATCTTCACTCATCCTCCGCCGCTATCTCTCCGCCGCCGCTGCGGATCCCGCGTTGTTTGAGACGCACGAGGAATTCATCTCCCGCCACGATGCCCTCCAAGCCCTCACCCCGGATGCCCGCACTGCCACGGAGACCGGATTCAGCCGCCTGGCCTCCTTGAAATACGCACCCGAGATTCCGGAAGCGGATCCGGATGCCGTGCTCAACGATTCCACGGCCCTGCTGCAAACCATCCACCTCGGATTCGCCGCATGAGTGACTTCCTCGAACATTTCCGCTTTGCCCAGCCCGGGTGGTTGCTCCTGCTGATCCCCACCCTCGCGCTCCTCATTCTCCGCCGCGGTCGCGGCTCGGAGGCGGCGGTGATGTTTCCCAATCTCTCGGTGCTCGTCAGCCTCGGTGCCCGCGTCCGTCGCACCGCCGGGGGCTTCGGCCTGCCACTTTGTTTTGCGGCATTGATCATTTCGATCTTCGCCATGGCCCGCCCGGTCTGGCGGAATGAATTCCAAAGCCGCTCGGCCAGCGGAATTGATATCATGATCGCCCTCGATGTGTCGCTCTCGATGGACATCGACGACTTCGTGGATCGCGGCCAGCGCGCCAAACGCATCGACGTCGCCAAGATGGTGGTGGATGATTTCATCAGCCGCCGTCCCGATGACCGGATGGGTCTCGTGGCTTTCGCCGGCCGGCCCCGCGATGCCAGCCCGATCACGCTCGATCACAAATGGCTGCGCAGAGCACTCAGTGAAATCCGGCTCAACGACGAATATGACCGCGGCACCGTGAAGGAACAAGGAACTGCCATCGGCTCCGCCCTTGCCGCCGCCGCTTCCCGACTCGATGCGCGGGATGCCAAGAGCAAGATCATCCTGCTCATCACCGATGGCGCCAGCAACTCCGGCAAGATCGCCCCCATCGAGGCCGCCGAACATGCCAAAACCCTCGGCATCAAAATATATACCATCGCCATCGGCACCAAAGAAGGGCGGGTGAATCAACGCATCATGCGTTTCCCCTATCAGGAATTCGACCTGCCCACACTCCGAAGAATTGCCTCCCTCACCGGCGCGGAACATTATTGGGCGCAGGATCTGGAGGCGCTCAAACGCACCTTCTCCACCATCGACCAACTCGAGAAAACGGATGCGAAAAGCTTCAGCGTGATCGAAGATATCGAGCTGTTTCCCTGGTTCCTCGGCATGTCGTTGTTTTTGAGCCTCGCCGCCGCCACCTATCTCGCACTGAATCCACCGCCGACGTCCTGACTCCATGAACTTCGCCCAACCCGCCTGGCTCATCCTGCTGGTCCTGCTCCCCTTGCTGGGTGTCGGCGCGCTGGCAATGGCCCGCATGCGGAAAAAACATTGGGCGGACTTTGTTTCACCGCGCCTCCGCTCCGCCCTGCTCAAACGCGGGAGCTCCCTGCCACGCTGGTTTGCATTGCTGTTCCTGCTGTCCGCCTGCGCCGCGATGATCGCCGGCATGGCCCGCCCACGCGCCGAGGCCGGCACCCGCACCGAGAAAACCCTCGGCCGCAATGTGCTTATCGCCCTCGACCTCTCCCGCAGCATGCGCGTCCAGGATGTGAAACCGGACCGCCTCTCGCAGGCCAAGATGGTGATTTACGAAATCCTCGAATCGATGCCCAACGAACGCATGGGACTCATCGGCTTCGCAGGCAGTGCGTATGTCTATGCGCCTCTCACCGTCGATCACGCCGCCGTGCGTCAAACGGTGGAACAAATCGATGAAACATGGAGCACGCTCGGAGGATCCGATCTATCCGCCGCACTCAAGCTGGCCGTGGACACACTCAAGAAGACCGGTCAGAAAAACAACGCCCTGGTCATCCTCAGCGACGGTGAAAAACATGATGAGAATCTGGAGGACATGATCGAGGAAGTCCGCCAGGCGGGAGTTTACATTCTGGCCATCGGCGTGGGCACTGAGGATGGCGATTACGTGCCAAACAAGGATTTCCCCGGCGGTCGGATGATCGACCGCCAGGGCAAGCCGGTCCTCAGCCGGCTTCAGGCGGATGTCATGCGTTCCCTCGCAGTGGAAACCAAAGGCCGTTATGCCGTGGCCGGATCCGGTGTGGACATCCCGGGCATCGTCAAGGCCACCATCAAGGACCTGGATGCCTTCGAAGTCGAAGGGCGCGAGCGCACGGTATCGGTGGAGTTTTATCAATGGCTGCTGCTGCCTGCGATTGTATTTTTGTTAGGCTCCATCATCGCCGCCACCCGCTGGAAGGGCGTGAATCCGAACCCTGCCGCTACCACTGCCTTGGTTCTGTTAGGAATGGTCTTGGCAATGTCATCTCCGGCCCGTGCGGATGCGGTTTCGGATGCTCGCGAGGCTATCGAAAAGAAGGACTGGACGAAGGCCCGCCTGCTTTATCGCAAGCTCGCGGAGGATTCCAAACTCGAGGACCGGCGCGCCCGTTTCCGACTGGGCGAAGCCACCGCCGCCTACCAGGGAGGAGATTTCAAACTGGCCACCCGCTCTTATAGCAAAGTCCTGATGAGCGATGAGCCGGAAGTCAGGGCGCAAGGATCCATCGGCATGGGCAACAGCCTTTTCCAACTCGGATGGAAAAAGATCGCCGGTGATGCCTATCCCGCAAACTCCAAGGATGCGCCGTCGATGGGCGACTTCGAAACGAAGGTAAAGGAACTGCTCGCCAAATCGCTCGAAGAAGGACAGGACGGCCCCTTCAGTTTGTTTGAACCTGTTATCAAAAACTGGACTGACGCCGTCCGCCATTTCGATTCCGCCCGGCTCGTCGATCCATCCACACAGAAGGCGTCCGCCAATCGCGAGACCACGATGATCTATCTCAAGCGCCTCCAGGAATTGCTTCAGGAGGAAAAAGAGGACACCGAGCAATCCCTTCCCCAATCCTCCCCCGGCGAAGGTGAGCCCCGCGAAGGCGAAGAGGGCTCCGGCGAGGAATCCGAAAATGAAGGCGGAGAAGGCAAGGAGCCCGACGGCAAGGAAGGCAAAAACGGCGAGAAGGAACAGGAGAACCAAGAGGGCGGAGGCGGTGAGGAAAAGAAGGAACCCAACGACGGCAAGAAGCCCGAAAACGATCAGAAAGGAAAATCACCCGATGGAGAGAATCCCGATGAAACACCTCAGGACCGCGCCCGCCGCATTCTCAAGGAAAATGCCGATTTGGAAAAAGGCCCTCTCTCCCCTGGACGAGTTGAGTTCCGGGACCCCGAAAAAGACTGGTAAACTATCATGAGCGGATTCACCACCATCAGAACACTCACCGCCCTGCTCGCCGCATGCTGGTTTCTAACAGACATCGCCTGCGCCCAGGCGGTCAGCCGGATGTCCACGCGCTTCCTCGCACGAGGTGAACAGGCTTTGTTGGAGATCGCCGTCACGGATACCCAGCCCACGGATTTCCCCCGCATCCCCGCCGTCGAGGGCGTGGAGATCACGCTCGCCAGCAGAGCCCCCAAAACACAACTCCAAGTCGGCCGTCGTCTGGAATATGTGTTTGAATATTTGGTTTCCAGTTATGCTGTGGGAAGTCATACCCTGCCTTCCTTCGAGGTTGTCGCCGGAGGTCTCAAGCTTTCCACGGAGCCACTATCCTTCGAGGTCTTCAATCCCGACGAACTCAAGTGGTCGGAAGCCACATCGGGTCGCGTCTCGTTCCGCTACGCCAGCGCATTCCGCGTGCTGAATCCTTCCCCCTACGAAGGCGAAACCACGCCGGTGGAAATCAAGTTGTTTGTGCCACGGGATCTGTTTGTTCAGGATTGGGGCATCCCGGATTTTGAGCGCGATGGTCTCACCTCCTGGCGCTTCCAACCCTCCGTGATGCGCGGTGAAGTCAATCTTCTGGGCCTGCCTTATGTCTCGGTGGCCTATCCCAGCACACTCACCCCCACCCGCACCGGCAAGGTCGGCATCGGTCCGGCGAAGATCCGCCTGATCACCACGCAGGTGGTGATGGATGGTTTCCTCCAACGCGTCTCTCAGGAAGTGCATGTGGATGTGCCCAAGCTGGAACTCGATAGCCAACCCCTCCCACCCGGAGCGCCCGAGGGATTCGAAAATGCGGTGGGTGATTTCAAATTGGCGGTCAGCACCGAGGTCACCGAAGTGCAGGAAGGAGATCCCATCCCCGTGGACATCACTGTGACCGGCAGTGGAAATCTCGATACCCTGCGTGCCCCGGCTCCGGTGGATCCCACCGGTTGGAAACTCTACGAACCCACGACCAATGCCCGCGGCGATGAGCGGCGCGAGCTTTCGGGCTCCACCACATTTCATCAGTTCATGCGACCGCTCGAACTCAAGCCCGCGGTGCCTGCTTTCCGGCTGGTGTATTTCGATCCCAAGGAAAAGGCCTACAAAACCCTTACCAGCGAGCCCATCGTTCTCAATATGAAGCCCACTGCCGCCGCCTCCGCGGCCGCAGCAGCCGCGCTTGCCCCGCCGCCATCGCTTGCCACCCCGGTGGAGCGCATGACGGACATCCTCGGCATCCTCTCACCGGCCAGCCTCACCCTCGATAACCAAGGCGGATTCCCCAAATGGCTCGGCCATGCCATCGGGGCTTTGCTGGCGGCACTCCTCATCGCCAAGGCGCTTTGGATGAGATATGGCCATCGTTTCCACAAGGATCCGGTGAGACAACAACGACTCGCCGCACTCCGCGAGGTCGAGTCCATCCGTGAAAATGATACAAGCTTCCTGATGTCGGCCGGAAGTTATGTGGAACGCTGGTTCGGTGCCCATCCCGATCCGGAATTGCGCGGCATCCTCGAAGAGCGGGACTCCCTCTGTTTCCGCGGCGATGCAGGCAAGAACACCACCCTCCCGCCCGACCGCCGCAATGCGATTCTCCGCTCGCTCCGCAAGGCAGCCATGCTGTTGACTTTCACTTTGTTCATGGCAAGCGGCACATCCAATGTCCGCGCCGAAGACCCGGCCACCTTGGCAAGACAAGCCTATGAATCCGCGCGCTTCGATGAAGCTGTGGCTCATTGGCTGAAGGCGGGTCCGTATGAATCGCTCTCCGCAGACACTCTCTATAACATTGGCAATGCCTGCTATCGCGCCGGCTCCCCCGGCCATGCCGCACTCTACTACCGCCGCGCCCTTTCCCGCGATCCCGGCCATGCGGAATCCCGCCAAAACCTGCGCTTCATCGAGCGCAAGTATGGCTCCATCACGGTGCATCGCCCGGATTATCAATACGCCCTCGCGAAAATTCCGCTCTCCTCCTGGCAAAACATGCTCTGGGCGGGCGCTTGGATCTGTGCGCTGGCAATTCTTGTTTTCCCCGCCACACGTCCCGGCGCAAAGGTCCGGTTGCTGGCGGTTTGCCTGCTGGTGATCGGTCCCATGCTCGCCGCCAGCGGGGCTCTGGGTTGGCGCTATTTCCCGAATGATTCGGAATTCGCATCGCCCTCCAAACAGGCGGTCATCGTCGAGCCGGACGCCGTGCTTCACGCCGATGCCGCCCGCACCTCGCCCGAGGTGATCGATGCCCCGCCCGGCTCGATCTGCGAAATCATCCGCCAATCCGGCCGCTGGGCCTACGTCGCCTTCGCCACCAAGACCCGCGGCTGGATTCCGATGGAAAACCTCGAAACCATCATTCCCACCTCCCCGCCCGAGCCTCCCAGAATCCGCAAGCCCAAGGCGGACGGCAAAAGCGCCTGATCCCATCCGGCCGCCGACCATCTAACACCCTCCGCATCCTCGGGGGTTGCCAAATCCGGCGCTTTCTCTCAGCCTGCGCGCGTGAAAGTCACCAAAGCCGTCATCACCGCCGCCGGAAAAAACCAGCGCCACCTCCCCCTCCAGACGCTTGTCGATCGCGATGGCGTTTCCAAATCCGCCCTCGCCATCCTCGCCGAAGAGATCACGGCCGCGGGAATCAGCGAAATCGCTGTGATCGTTTGCCCCGGTGATGAGGCGGCCTACTCGACGGCCGCCGGTTCTCTGGCCCGGCAAATGCGCTTCATCCCGCAAACAAACGCCCTCGGCTACGGTCATGCCGTCCATTGCGCGGCGGAGTTCACTGGCGATGATCCGTTTCTCCTCACAGTCGGCGATCACCTCTACACCAGCCGCACCGACAAGTCCTGCACCGCCCAGTTGTTAGAGACCGCCGAATCCGGCAAGTGCTCGGTCTCCGCCGTCCAGGCCACCCACGAAAGCAAACTCCCCTTCTACGGCAGCGTCGGTGGCCGGCGCGTCCAAGGCTCGGACCGACTCTACGAAGTGGAAACGGTGATCGAGAAACCCACACCCACCGAGGCCGAGCAAAAGCTCGTCGTCCCCGGTCTGCGTGCGGGAAATTACCTTTGTTTCTTCGGCATGCACGCGCTCACGCCATCGGTCATGGAAATCCTCGGCCGCCAGATGAAAGACAGCGATGGCCGCGCGGACCTCTCCGCCGCCCTATCGGAAACTGCCCGCCGCGAGCGATATCTCGCCCACGAGTTGCAAGGCCGCCGCCACGACATCGATCTCCACTACGGCCTTCTCGCCACCCAGCTCGCCCTCGGCCTCGCCGGCAAGGATCGCGATGAAGTGCTCTCGCTGCTCGTCGAACTCCTCGCCCAATCCCAAGCCTGATTCCGGCCATGGCACTCATCGACCTCATCACCTCGCCGGAGGAATCCGTCCGCAACCAATCGCTCGATTCCGCCTGCGCCGGGCTGGGCCTGGATGCTCTTCTAACAGAATCCAACGCGCTCGATACCTTCCGCCGCCAAAGCGAGAATCTCTATCAGCGGGTCCGCGCCCTGTTGTTTCTCCACTCGATCCACCGCTTCCATCTGCCGACCCTTCTCACCGCCGAGAAACCCGGATCCATTCCCTTCAAAGGATATGAAAACCTCCTGGAACGCCGCTTCGAAGAAGCCATCGACGTGTTTCTCAAACACCAGCGCGATTCGGGCCCCAGCGATGCGATTTCAAGCGCGCTTGCTTCCGCCTATCAGAAACTCGCCTTCCAAACCCTCGCCGATCAGGTCCGTCGCAGCGTGCGCAGCGTGAGTGGAAACCAATGGATGTTCCGCATGGGCCACCCGGCCGATCAACCACTGCGCATCCGCAAAGAACTCACCACCCGCGATGCCGCCACCGGGCTCTATCCAGTGCTCCGCGAACGCACACCGGTCCGCATGGACCTCACGCACTGCGGATGGAGTGATATCTTCTTCCTCGGCATGGATTATCCGGATGGCGCGAAGGTGCTCAACATCTCCGTCGATCTCGCCGTCCATGGTCGCGATAAGGACCCCAGCCCGCCGGTCGAGGCAAGCTTGCGCGTGATCGAGGAACCCGTGCTCCGCCTCACCAGCGTGGACCTCGGATGCACGGCGGAAATTTCGAGCCTCAATGAAGTTTTCGATTTCGCCAAAGACTACCTCGGCTTGCTCAAGGCTGCCGTCATCGCCAGCGGCATCGTGCCACCCGGCATCGAAGGCTCCGGCCAAAGCCTCGCAGATTTGTTAGAACGCGTGGTCGGCCCCGGCAAAGGGCTGGAGCTCGTCTCCAACGTCAACAACATCCCGAAAGGCTCGCGCCTCGCGGTTTCCACCAATCTGTTAGCCGCGCTCATCGGCGTCTGCATGCGCGCCACCGGCCAGGCCCGTTCACTCACCGGACAGCTTGAGGAAAACGAACGCCGCATCGTGCTCGCCCGCGCCCTGCTCGGCGAGTGGATCGGCGGCTCCGGCGGCGGCTGGCAGGACTCGGGCGGCGTTTGGCCCGGCATGAAACTGATCTGCGGTGCGGTCGCCAACGAGGGCGATCCCGAATTCGGCATCAGCCGCGGTCGCCTCATGCCCACCCACCGCATCCTCGATCACGAGGACGCACCCGCAGAGGCACGCAAAAAACTTCAGGACTCGCTCGTCCTCGTCCACGGCGGCATGGCCCAGAATGTGGGACCGATCCTGGAAATGGTGACCGAGAAATACCTGCTCCGCAGCGAGCCCGAATGGTCCGCCCGCAAGGAAACCCACGGTGTGCTCGATCGCATTCTCGCAGCTCTCAAAACCGGCGATGTCCCGGCGATCGGTGCCGCCACCATGGAAAATTTCAACGGTCCCATCCAAACCATCATCCCCTGGGCGGGCAATCTATACACCCAGACGCTCATCGAGAAAACCCGCGAGCACTTCGGTGCCGACTTCTGGGGTTTCTGGATGCTCGGCGGCATGGCCGGCGGTGGCATGGGCTTCATTTTCGCACCGGAACGCAAGGCGGAAGGACAGGAGTTTTTGCAGAAACTCATGTCGGAAACCAAACGCACGCTCGCCTCCGCGCTGCCCTTTGCGATGGAGCCGGTGGTTTATGATTTCGCCATCAACGAACGCGGCACCTGGGCGGATCTGTTATCAGGCAACGAAGCGCTCATGCCCTCGGGTTATTATCGTTTCGTGGTGCCCACCTTGCTCCGCATGGACCGCAAGGAACTCGGCGCGCCACGGCTTGCCGAACTCGATCAATTCGCCGCGGCCTGCCGCACCCGCCCGGAACTCCAGGGCATGGTGCAGACTTTGTTTGACTCGATCTTCCCTCACGGCACCGACGATTCGAACAGCCGCGATACCCTCGACGCGCTTCTCACGAAATACGGCTTCGACCGCGTGATGCACGAACAGATCCGCGAGGATCTCAAGGCTGGCCGCATCGGCCTCGCCCAGAACCGCCTGCCTGCCAACTCGGTGATCGAGGATGTGAAGGAAAGCGATCTAACCGATTCGGCATCTCTAACAAAAAAACACCACGACATCGGCCTCGCCGCTCTCAAGAAAGGCGAAGTCGCCGTAGTCACCCTCGCCGCCGGTGCCGGTTCCCGCTGGACCCAAGGCGCGGGTGTGGTGAAGGCGCTGCATCCATTCTGCAGACTCGGCGGACGTCATCGTTCCTTCGTGGAAACCCACCTTGCGAAAAGCCGGAAGGTTTCCCAACTCTGCGGCACGCCCATTCCACATATCTTCACAACGAGTTATTTCTCGCACGAGCCAACCCGCCGTTTCCTCGATCAGCACGATCAATTCGGCTACGAAGGACCGCTCGTTCTATCCGAAGGAAAATCCATCGGCCTGCGCACCATCCCCACCGTTCGCGACCTCCGTTTCGCGTGGGAGGAAATGCCGCAGCAAACCCTCGATGTCCAACAACAGAAGGTTCGCGACAGCCTGCGCACGGCGCTCATCGGCTGGGCACAATCGAGTGGCGAGGCTTCGGATTATACCGACAACCTTCCCCAGCAATGCCTCCACCCGGTCGGCCACTGGTATGAAGTGCCCAATCTGCTGCGCAATGGAACTCTGGCGAAATTGTTAGAAGAACGCCCGCAGTTGAAAACATTGGTGCTTCATAACATCGATACCGTCGGCATGAACATCGATCCCGCCTTGCTCGGTCATCACCTCGATTCCGGCGCAGGTCTCACCTTTGAAGTCATCACCCGCCGCCTCGAAGACCGCGGCGGCGGCCTCGCCCGCGTCAACGGCAGACCCCGCCTCGTCGAAGGCCTCGCCATGCCGCGTGAGGAGGATGAATTCCATCTGACTTACTATAACAGCAACACCTGCTGGATTGATATCGATGCCTTGCTGAATGCCTACAAACTCAGCCGCACCGATCTCACCGACTCCGACAAGGTCACCACCGCCATCCGCAACCTGGCGTCGAAGATCCCCACCTACATCACCCTCAAGGACGTGAAAAAACGCTGGGGCCACGGCCAGGAAGACGTCATGCCCGTCTGCCAGTTCGAAAAACTCTGGGTGGACATGAGTCACCTTCCGTCCATCGATACCCGCTACGTCTCCGTCCCCCGCCTGCGCGGCCAACAACTCAAAGACCCATCCCAACTCGACGGCTGGCTCCGCGACGGCTCAGCCGCGTATCTCGAATCACTCTGCGAGTGGACCTGATGAAATGTTTCACCTCCAACCTCTAAAGGGCGAAGAATAAACCCAATCCAAGCCGAGGCCCGGTAGCCAATCAACACCCTTCAACCACTGAAGCACTGAGAACCACTGAAAGAACAGAGAAAACAAAACCTCAGTGCCCTCAGTGGTCCTCAGTATCTCAGTGGTTCCAAAGCCTCCACCTACCTCGGCCCCCTCTGCGCCCCCTTGGCGACCTTCGCGTCTTGGCGTTTCAAATTCTTCATCCTTCACCTTGGACTGCGTGCAGCCTGCTGCCGCTTTCCCGGAGCCA
>JALOTR010000630.1 GCA_025457805.1 Akkermansiaceae bacterium
CTACGCCTCATCTGGCTCGCCGCCGCTGCTGCGATCGCCATCTCATTTGCGACATGGGCCCACATGACCCGCGGCATAGAGGTCGAAGTGATCGCCTCAAAAGACCTCAAGGTCTCGCAGGGCACACTTTCTCCCGAAGCCGGAAGCCGCAGCCGGGTGCGCGAGCTCACGATCGAAACAGGAGTCCTCCATCTGCGATTGGCCAACGATGTTTCGATCGAGTTGCTCGCCCCCGCACATTTGCGTTTCATCGATCCGCTGCATGTGCAGATTTTATCGGGAAAAGCGACGGTCGATGTCGGTCAGCAAGGCAAGGGATTTATCCTGGACGCGCCCCAGACCCGGGTGGTTGATCTCGGCACCCGGTTTGGCGTCGATGCCTCCACTGCGGATTCCACCGGTGTCGTGGTCATCGAAGGCAGTGTCGAGCTGCACTCCAAAGAAGGCGGAGTGAACCATCTCGCCGAGGGTGAAGGCGTGGTGGTGAACACATCCGGCATCATCGATAAGCTCGGCCAAGTGCGTTTCAACCCACGCACCGGGCAGTGGAGCACCGGCGCACTGGATGACGGCAGCTCGCTGATTCGCTCGGTTCGCAACAATCTGAAGGATCAATCTGTCTATCACATCGTCGCAGGCGGGTTGGTCGAATCCGTGCCAGCGCATCACAACCGCAATGCCCGATGGGTGAGTTTGCCCGAAAAACCGATCCCCGCGTGGTTGCTCGGTGCGGATTTGGTGCTGCCAGCCCATTCCCACCGCGCTCGGAAGGACCTTCGTGTGACCGTCACGGTAGCGCCGGCCACCGCGCTCTTCGTTTTCCAGCGCAGAAACCAGCCGCCACCGCAGTGGTTGTCCGATGGATTTGTTCGCACGGGCGACATGATCGGCAAGGTCAGCATCGAGAAAGACCGCGAGAACAAGCCGGTTTCCTTCGATATCTGGCGCAGAGATATGCCCGATGGCGGTGATGTGGAGCTCGGCCCTGCCGCGCGGACCGAGTCCATCAGCACCAGCACGATCCTCTACGGGATCGCCGCCTTGCCGATCAAAAAAGCCCCGCCGGATAATCGCTAACAGACTTACGAAAAACATCCCAAAACCCATCATGTTTCTCCATCACGTCAGCCTGACCCTGCTTGCGTTCGCTCTCTGCGCCAGCACCGTCGCGTCTGCTGAGGACTTCTACGTGGATCCTGTTTCCGGAGATAATACGAACAACGGCACGTCCATCGCCACTGCCTTCAAGACCATCGAGCGAGCGCGCCAGGCGGTGGACGCGATCAATGGGAACATGACGGAGGACATCACCGTCCATCTGCGCGGCGGCATCCACCGCCTCACCGCGACGTTCACGCTGGGTTCGGGGGATTCGGGAACGAATGGATTCCATGTGGTATATCGGAATTACGGCAGCGAGGTCCCCGTCATCAACGGCGGCGTGGATCTATCAGGAGGATGGGTGCTTCATGATGCGGTGAAGAACATTTACAAAAAGACCGGGGTCAACTTTCCGTTCCGGCAACTGACCGTGAATGCCTCCTCCACCATCAGGGCGAGAACACCGAATCAAACCAATCCCGACACACTCGGCCCGTATCTCACCATGAGCGGAATCGACGCCGCGGCCCAAGAGGCGATCGTCCCTCGCGCACCCGTCGAAGGCTGGAGAAGTGTCGCCGGCATCACCAACGTGGAAATGGTCATGCATCCACACTGGTATCAATACCGCGGGAGAATCGATCCCGATGCGTCTTACCAGAATGCGACCCAGGTCCGTTTCAAATTCCAATCGCCTGAGAACAATTCGATTTTTGCGAAAGGCGACAGTTTCTGGGATAGCGCCACTTATCCTGTTCCTTACTATTTCGAGAACTCGATCGATTTTCTCGATGCGGAAGGTGAGTGGTTCCGTGATGCCGCCACCTCGACACTCTATTACAAACCGCGCCCGGGTGAATACATGCCTACCGCCACCATCGAAGCACCATCGCTGGAAAGACTGATCCAGATCTCCGGGGCATCCTCCAGCAACAAGGTTCGCAATGTTCGCTTCGAAGGGCTTACCTTTACCCAGACTGGCTGGAATGGCCCCAGCACCAAAGGCTCCGCCATGACCCAGGGTGCCAGGGAGCTTGTCCAACCCTTTGCGAAACATGGAGCGATCACGGTGCAATATGCCGATAATCTCGATATAGCTTTCTGCAAATTCCGGTTCCTGGGATTCACCGCCATTTCCTATGTGAAAGGAGTCACGGGCGGTTCCATCCGCAACTGCGATTTCCGTTGGCTCTCCGGGAACGGCATCGTGATCGATGATGATGCCAATGATAACCCGGCCGCAGGCGAGGAGTGCCAGAACATCCGGATCGTGAACAACGGCATTTATCGGTTCGGCCAGCAATACAGCAACGGCATCGGGTGTCAATGCAATCCGGTTTTCCTGGAAAGCGGCTTCCTTCGGGATGCCTACCAGCAGTGAGGAGACCTGGGGCTTCACGTCCAGGGTCTCTTCGAGGGTCTCATAGCTGAATGACGCGCTGACGATCGGTTTTCCTCCTGACATGCCGGGATGTTGAAGGGGTTAAATTACGCATTCCCAATGGGATACTCAAGTTTTACCGTACGTGTATCCGGCCCCGTGGGCTCCAGGTGGACGTGCACAGTTTCCGGCGGCAGGAGGCCGGGTGCCAGTTCAGGCCACTCTACGGCGCAAAACGCACCCGAATGAAGGCAGTCGCCGATACCGGCCTGTTCGGCTTCCTGTTCGTCCCGGATCCGGTAGAGGTCGATATGGTAGAAGGGTTGCCCGTTAGGAAGACGGTATTCGTTGATCAGCGAGAAAGTAGGACTGGTCACGGCTTCGTGAATCCCCAG
>JALOTR010000631.1 GCA_025457805.1 Akkermansiaceae bacterium
CCGTGGTGCGTCTCAAAGGCGGCGATCCGATGATTTTCGGCCGCGGCGGTGAGGAGGCGGCGGAACTCGCGGCGGCAGGCGTGCCATTCGAAATCGTGCCTGGCATCAGCTCGACCATTGCCGGCCCTGCCTACGCGGGCATCCCGGTGACGCATCGCGATCACAACACGCAGCTCACCATTTTCACCGGCCACGAGGATCCCACCAAAGGCTACAGCTCCATCGATTACGCCCAACTCGCCAAAGCCCCGGGCACCAAGGTCTTCGTGATGGGCGTGGCGCGATTGCGGGAAATCAGCGGCTCGTTCATCGAACACGGAGCCGCCGCCGACACTCCGATCGCCCTCACGCAGTGGGCCACCACCGGCGCGCAGAAAACCATCGTCGGCACGCTGGAAACGATCGCGGACATCGCGGAGAGCGTGAATTTCGGCTCGCCCGCAGTCGCTGTGATCGGCGATGTGGTGAACGAGCGGGAAAAGATCAACTGGTTTGAAAATCGCCCATTGTTTGGCAAGCGCATCGTCGTCACCCGCACCCGCGAGCAAGCCGGCGAACTCAGCAAGGCCCTCGCCGACCTCGGCGCGGATGTGATCGAACTGCCGACCATCCGCATCGAGCACCCGGAGGACAAGATTGGCTTCGCGGAAATGGTGACCCATGCGCACGAATACGACTGGTTGGTATTTACCAGCCCGAATGGCGTGGAGCGCTTTTTCGATGCGTTTTTCGCGACCTATCCCGACGCCCGCAGCCTTGGCAATCCGCGCATTGCGGTGATCGGCGAAGGCACGGCGAAAAAAGTGCGCGAGTATCGTTTCGCGGTCGATCTCATCCCCGAGCGCTTTGTGGCGGAAGGCTTGATCGATGCGTTCAAGAAGGATTCCATCGAAAACCTCACCATGCTGTGGGTCAAGGCGGCCGAATCGCGGGATGTGATTTACGATGGTCTTACCAAACTCGGCGCCATCGTGGACGAATGCATCGCCTACCGCACCGTGCCGGAAACCGAAGACCCAACCGGTGCCAAGGCGCGCCTCGCAGAAGATGGCGCGGACCTCATCACCTTCACCTCGGGCTCCACCGTCGATCACTTTTTCGACCTCGGCCTCGATTGGCCGGAAGGTTGCGTGGCAGGCAGCATCGGACCGGTCACCAGCGCAAACCTCCGGAAAAAAGGCCAAGCTCCTGCCTTCGAAGCCAATCCCCACGACATCCCCGGCCTGGTCGCGGCGACGGTTCGTTATTTCAAGAAGAAGGACAAGTGAGTCCTTATGCGCGCCCTGCCATGATCCAACCGGCCTTGCCCGCAATCATTGAAAACGCGCCTGCTTCCGAGCGGGAACGTTTCCTTGCATCGGCGACGCTGGTGCGGCTGCCAGGTGGACAAATCGCCATCGGCATGAGCAGCCGCCCGGCAATGATGGTGTTTCCCACTGCGGGCGAAGTTCGGGTTTATCTGATCGGCACCGAAGGCCGCGAAATCACGCTCTATCGTGTGGGTCCGGGCAGTTCCTGCGTGCTCTCCGCCTCTTGCATTCTGGGTTCCTCCTCATTTCCGGCCGTCGCCCAAGTCGAGTCGGATCTGGTCGCATGGGTGGTCCCGGCGGATGTTTTCCGCGCTTGGGTGGATAGCTCGGTGTTTTGGCGGGATTTTGTTTTCCGGCTTCTGGGTGAGCGGCTGGGCGCTGTCCTTGCCCGCCTCGAAGAATCGACTTTCGGCCGGGTGGATGCGCGGCTCGCCAGGCGCTTGATTTCGCTCGGCACGGAAATCCATGCCACCCATCAGGAACTCGCCAACGACATCGGCACCGCCCGCGAGGTGGTGAGCCGGATTCTGGATCGATGGAAAGTCGAGGGATGGATCGATTCCAAGCGTGGATCGCTCACCATTCTGGATGCGGCCGCGATTTCGCGCATCAGCATCTGAGACGGCACGGGAAAATCACATTTTTCTCCGCGAGCGTGACAAGGTCACCGACACCCGCCCGCGCTCCTGACAGTCTGACCGCAGTTCGGACAAGCAACCTGCCGGACACCCAAATCATGAAAAAGAACCTCGGAACCATCGATAGAACCCTTCGTTTCATTGCCGGAGCCTCGCTCATCGGCCATGCCATCAGCAGCGGACACCTCTGGGCCTGGCTGGGTTTGATCCCATTGCTCACCGCCATCATCGGATTTTGCCCCGCTTATTGTCCCCTCCGGCTCAGTACCCGCGGCGGCTGCGGCGGATGCTCGGGATCTTGTGACGACAGCAAGTGCCATTGAGGTCACGGCGCGGGTCTGCATCGTGACGAAAAAGAAACTTGCCGGATTCCCACGGATGCGCTAATCATCTTGGTCAGTTGCAAGCGTGCCTGCGGAATTCCATTTCGTCGCGGGACACCGGTAACAAGCCCCGGCCAAAAAGCCGCTCAATGATTTTTCTGGAACGATGCCCTCACGTAGTAACAACCGGTCGCTTGGATCGGTTTGACTCCGCCGTCTGCACTTTATGACCCGGCGTTTGCTTGATCGTTCCGCATCCCTCTTCGCACCGGTCCAGCGTGTCGGCTCAGGCTGTTCATGCGCCAGTGCGTCGCATCCACCCATCGGAGGACAAAGCCATCGCTAAGCCACAAAGAGACCAAAACAGGGGTCGTTTCCGCGATATGACGCGGATCAACGACCGAATCCGCGCCCCCAAAGTCCGCGTCGTCACCAGTGACGGCCAGCAACTCGGAGTCATGAGTTCCCGGGAAGCCCTCGCGAAAGCGCAGGCACTGGGCCTCGACCTCGTCGAAATCGCCGGCCAGGTGGATCCACCGGTCTGCAAGATCGTCGATTACGGGAAATACAAATACGAACAGGCCAAGCTGAAGAAGCAGAAGTC
>JALOTR010000632.1 GCA_025457805.1 Akkermansiaceae bacterium
AACAATCGATCCAAACCCGGCGAAAAAATCGGCCCCGAATTCACCTTTGGTCTCCTCATGGATGCAGCACTGGAAGAGCCCGTCCTCCTCATCAAGACCGCGTGGGGTGGCAAGAGCCTTCACACGGATTTCCGCCCACCCAGTGCCGGCCCCTATCAACTGAGTTCCTTTCAAAAGGAAAACTATCCCAAACAGGAGGGACATGGAATTCCGAAGAACCTGGAGCAGTGGAAGTTGGAAAAGGAAAAAGCGACCGGCCACTACTATCGATTGATGATCGCCCACGTGAAAAAAGTGCTGGCAGATGTCAAACAGGTTCATCCGGATCTCGATGCAAGCCAAGGCATCGAAATCGGCGGCTTCGTCTGGCTGCAGGGTTTCAATGACATGGTGGATGGCCATGTTTACCCGGACCGCAACAAGCCGAACCGTTTTGACCTCTATTCGGAACTGCTGGCCCACTTCATCCGCGATGTGCGCAAGGATTTATCAGCGCCAAGAATGCCATTCGTCATCGGCGTGATGGGGGTGGGGGGACTCAAGGATCAGTCTCCGGGAATGACTGCATTCCGTCAGGCGATGGCCGCCCCGGCGGCGTTGCCCGAGTTCAAGGGCAATGTCGCGGCTGTCCAAACTGCGCCCTTTTGGTCGGATGAGCTTGGAGCGATCGATGAAAAACGCGGCCAGATCCAGCAGATGCGCCATTTTCTCAATTCAAAGCACAAGGATCACCCGAATGCCGATGGACACATGACTCCCGCGCAGAAGGAAGAATACCTGAAGGAATTCGAAGCCAAGCTCATCACGCCTGCCGAAGCCGCGATTTGGAAACGGGGCGCATCGAATGCCGGATATCACTATCTCGGCTGCGCCAAGACCTTCGCGCTGATGGGCAAGGCCTTTGCAGCCGCCACGCTGGAGCTCTCGAAACAATGACCGAAACAATGACCGCGACCCGCCGCTCCGCCTGACCGCGTTCGGGGCGCCACATGAGCGAGGCGAATCCGCCAACCGACCGAAAAAAAGGCCCCCTACCCCCACCCCATCGCGAACCGCGCCCGTTCCCCGGAGTGCTGACCTGAGCCAACCCCGCTGCAAGCACGTTTCTGATTTTTTCTGTCTCTTGTAATTTTGCTCCCGGAAAAGAATTTTCCAACCGGATGGGGTTTGGGCACATTGGCTAGCAAGTCTTTGGGCAGCTTTTCTCCAGCTACCCTCGGGAGGGATTGCCGGATGGTTCCTTGATCGAGTTCCTTGATCGAGGGGCTCACTGGTAAATCGCCTGAAGGCTGTTTCCGCGGAGTTCAGCAATTCATTGCGGAAAGGGAGAAAAAGGGGGAAGGCGGCCGCTCACCGATGGTCGGGATCGGCCGCCTTCCTGGGTTCCGGCTGGGAGTGAAGTCGCGGATTTCTGTCATGAGCTTCGCGATTTCCTCCCTGTGCCAGGAAGATGGGTAAATGGATGGGGAACTAGTTGTGGTTCTTGGGAGATCCGAGAATGCGTTCGATGAATTGTTGCATGCGCTGGAGTTGATCCGCATTCACGAGGTGATCCGCGGGGTTTGCGTTGAGCCAGTTGAGAGCGGTTTCTTCCGGTGGGGAGAGTTTGCCGGGTGCGGCGGGTTCGATGCGTGCAAGCTCGACCAACATTGAGGTCACCGCACGTTCGCAGCCGCGCCGGAGATCGTCATCGCCGGGAAAAGGAAATCCGGAGTTTCTGAGTTCGCCGAGAATCTCGATGATCAAGGGAAACCGCGTCATGGCACGGTTGATCTCCTCGGCAGACTGCTTCCGGGTTTTCTGGGGAGGGTGAAATTCAGGCTTCGTGAACATACAAACCGAATATTACACCGGGAAAAGGGGGCCGCGTCAAATGACCAAATCGGCATTCTGCATGTCGATTATTGGATTTTCACCCCTCAAATAGACAATTTTTTGGCAATTTTTGCATTCTATGACGTTTTCTGCCCCTCCAAGGGGAGGATTTGGAAAGCACTGCAAACCGAGTATGACGCTGACTTGACGTGCAGCCCGCCGGATGCGGAAACTCTGCCCATGGCATGGCGGATCGACGAGGCGGTGACCCGCGGGACCATCGACAATACGGTCGAGGGTCAAACCACGGGGCGCATCTGGCTCGTCGGCCGCGACGAGCCATTGGTGCTCACGCTCGATGGCGATTGCTGGCGTGATCTAGCTGGCACGCGGCTGAGTTTTGAAAACCCCGCCCCGGTGGCCAGTTCCGATGCGGCCTCGCTGGATGTGGACCAGACCGGCATCATGGGCGACATGACCGCCTCCCGGAAGAACAAGGTGCCGACCGTCTGCGAAGAGGAGGCGCACCGTCTCTATCAGAATGACGAGGCGATTCCTTACGAATGGCGCAATACGCTCTATCTCGAATGGTTCAGCGAAATCAACGGCCGCGTGGTGGTGGAGTCCTCTTGCTTCCGGATGGAAATTTCCGATCACGAGTGGCAGATGGATGAGGATGCGGAGGAGGCGCAGAAACTGGCGAATCTCAATGCCATGCGCGACTTCATGGCCCAGGTGATCCGCCGCAAGGAACCTGGCGAAAATTCCGGCGATCCCGAGGAACTTGATGAATACGCATGGGAAGAACGGCTCAAGGAATCCGACCGTCTAACAGATGCTTATCAGGAAGTGCTGGAGAAATACATGGAAGATGCCGACAGCGAGCGCAAAGAGGCCTTCGTGATGGGGTGGGATGGATTGCTGGATGCTCTCGCGGAGCGCGATGAAGCCGGTGAGGAAGGCGATGAACCGAATCCCGGATTCGGCGAGGAGGAGGTACATTTTCTGGATGACAAAGGGCTCGATGAGGATGAGATCAACATGCTGGAGCCGGAG
>JALOTR010000633.1 GCA_025457805.1 Akkermansiaceae bacterium
ACAATCGATCTCGGTGAAACCCATTCGCTCCGTGGCATCACCTATCTGCCTCGCCAAGACCGACCGGTTCCCGACAGCATGATCGAGGAAGGCCGGGTGGAAAGCAGCATGGATGGCCAGTCATGGAAAAGCGCGGGAACATTCACCTTCGGCAATCTGGTCAACGATCCCTCACTCCGCAGCTATCATTTCAGCGCGCCCGTCGAGTCGCGATTCCTGCGCATCGTTTCGCTCAAAGGAGCCGCAGGAAAACCCTACGCCGGAGCAGCGGAAATCGGGGCTTTGGGGAAATGAATCGAAGCGCATGCATCCGGCAAACCCGCAATTCCCTCGCTGAAATCTACAATTTCCCGAAATCCCATCCGGCTAGACATGGCGGGGAAATCAGCCATTCTCCCGGCCTCACTGATTCCATCAACCCATCCACCCACTTCTTCCCATGTCTGAATTTCTCGTCATTCCCCGTCAGGACCACGATGCCCTGGTTTCCAAAGCCTATCAATCCCGCGGTTACAGCGCGGAAGAAGCGGCGGAAGGAGCCAAGCTCGCCGCCGAGGCCGCGCGCCATGGCATCCGCACGCACCATGCCTTGAAGGCACTGCACCTCGATCACCTGTTCGGTTCCGCTGCCGGTGGCTGTGTTCCGGGCGCGGAAATCGAAGTGCTGCCATCGCGTTTCCCGGCTTCGGAGCGCTGGAATGCCAATAAAAAACTCGGCCAATCCGTGGCTTACCGCGCCATCGACCGCGCCATCGAGTTGGCGGATCAATACGGCATTGCCCAAATCGCCGTGGACAACGCCTTCCACTACCTCTGGGGCGGCGGCTATGTGATGGAGGCGGCGGAACGTGGATACTTCGCCTACACCAATTGCACCTCGGCCCTCGCAGAGGTCGTGCCCTTCGGCGGAAAATTCCCCACTCTGGGCACCAACCCGCATTCGTGGGGTATTCCGAGCGCCGAGGCCAATGGTTTCCCAATCGTCATGGACTGGGCCACCTCCACCGTGGCGATGGGCCGCGTGCAGGCGCTCAAGCGCGAGGGCAAGACCCTGCCTCCCGGCGCTGCCGTGGATGCCAATGGCCAACCGACCACCGATCCCAACGAAGTCGCTGCCCTTTTGCCCTTCGGCGGCCACAAGGGTTATGGCATGTCGCTTTTGAATGAAATCTTCGGCGGCCTCATCGGCGGCTCGCTGCCCACCATCCGCGGTCGCAAGCTGGAAACCGATGGCGAAAAGAACACGCCGGTTTTCTATTTCCAAGTGGTGCATCCGGACGCCCTCTCCGGCGGAAACTTCGCCTGCGGACGCACTCAGATCCAGAACCTCAAGGCCGTCATCGACGACATCCTCGGCCACGGCAACGAAAGTTCGATGCTCCCCGGCCAACTCGAAGCCGCCGCCCGCAAGCGCTCGGACGAAGCCGGTGGATTGCTCTTCACCGCAGCCGAAGTGGCGGAGTTCAACGAGATTGCGACTGAGCTCGGCCTCGCGACTTGGGATCTTGCGAGCTTGAAGGAAGCCTGAGTTTCCGAAGAAGAATATCGGGCTCACACCAACCGGTCACGCAAGGCACGAGCTGCAGCCGCAGCGCGGCTGTGCACGCCGAGTTTGCGAAACAAGTGGCGGGTGTGGGTGTCGATAGTATGTATGCTGACATCCAAGCGATCGGCCATTTCCTTGGCAGTGAGACCATCGACGATCAGTGCAAGCATTTCGCGCTCACGTGGCGAGAGGGCTATCGGTGTGGAGGGCTTCATGAGCTTGGCCAAAAGCTTTACCACGCTGGAAGCGATAGCCGGCGACATCGGTGAGCCGCCATTGGCTGCCTCGTGGATGGCTTCCACAATGTCGTCTGGTCGGGCGGATTTGAGGAGGTATCCGCAGGCTCCAGCCCGGATTGAGTCGGAGATCTTTTTCTCATCCTCGAAGACGGTTAGGATCACTACCCGGCAGTTAGGCGCGAGCTTGATCACGTCAGCGAGCGCCTCGAGTCCGCTGCGGCCGGGCAGGCCCACGTCCATCAACATGACGTCGGGTTTGGCCGCATTATCCACATTGCGCAACTCCTTGAGCATGGCCTCTGCACTGGCGAAGGTGGCGCTGCAGGCAAGTTGCCGCGCGGGTGAGCACAGCCGTTGCAAGTTGCGGCGCAAGGGTTCGTGATCTTCCACGATCCAAACGACTGGGCAGATAGGAGAGGTTTCCATGGGCAGAGCTGTCATTGATTTCAGGATTTTCTCCAGCGGTGGCCGCGCGGGATGTCGAGGGTGATGGTGGTGCCCTGTCCGGGGCGCGAGTCAAGTTGCATGTCAGCCCGCATGGAGGCTGCCCGCTCGCGCAGATTGGCCAAACCGTGACCTTCGGGGACATCGCTGGGATCAAATCCTTTGCCGTCATCTTCAATTTCGACCCTCAATCCGCCCGCTTGGGTCGGATGGAGGGCGAATCTCACCCGGGAAGGACTGCCGTGCCGGACTGCGTTGTAAAGGACTTCTTTGCAGAACAAATAAAGCTCGCGACGGATCTCAAGATTCGGCTGCCATACCAAAGGTGCGCTCGGCAATGCACACTCGCTTTTCAATCCACGAAGCAGCCGCTCGGCAAGTGCCTTCAGCACTTCCAACCAGTCCCCGCCGGGAACACCACGGCGGTTGCCTAACAAGCTGACCATGTCTCGCATGGATTCGGCACTCTCCCGGGCGACAAGTTCGATCTCGGCGAGGTCGGTGCGCATCTGCACGTCATCTCCCTGGGTGGCAAGCGAGGAAACCAAGGCGATAGTACTGAGATTTGAGCCGAGTTCGTCGTGCAGGTCGCGGGCAAGGCGCTCGCGAAAGCGCTCCCGTTCCAACACCCTCCTGCGGTGG
>JALOTR010000634.1 GCA_025457805.1 Akkermansiaceae bacterium
CGGGAGTGAATGATTCGCACTGTCCACGGCGCTGAGCATGTTCGGTGCAACCAACTTGGGACTGGGCACCTCGGGTTGCCGGCGGGACATTTCATCGAGATACTCCGCAATTCTCACAAACAGATCCGTATGCTGCCGGGTGGTAAGGAAATAACTTGGCTGGTCATGCCCCCAGTCCGCTTCGTTGGAAATGCTGAGATAGTCGATGGGGTGGCCATGCTTTTGCATGTGGACGAGATATGCCCAGATGTATTCGCCGACTTCGAGTTCCAGGCCTGGCTTGACGGTGGCCTTGTCCTTGCCTCCGCCGCTGGCGTCGTTGTTGGTCTTCATCCACGGCGGCGGTGTGTAGAGCACGGCATATAACTTCATGGCTGGATTGCGCTTTTTCGCGGCGGCGGCAATCGCCAGCGGATGCTCGCAGTGGGCGAAATCCTTGGGGTCGAAGTTCTGGGTATAAGGGTCCTCGTTATCGTTCTTCGGCTCGTGGTCGGGGCGGATCTGGAATTGCAGGAAATCCGTCCGGACTTTGCCGAACATGTCATCGTAGAGTTTTTCCTGTTCTGCCGGTCGGCCGTTTTTAGCGAGGCTGGTGACGTGTGCTTCGTAGAAAATCGAACCGCAGCCCATGCCTTGGAACTCCTGCCGGACATCCAGCGGGGAGATGGCAACCACCGTGGGTTCGGCAGCGTGGAGCGGGTTTCGGCGGACCATGGCGCCATCTGGAAACACCACGCGGTCGGCTGGTGGAAGTGAGGAAGAGAAGTGATCCGAACTGATCCAATGCGCGCCGCTGGCGAATGCCCGCTCCCGTTGGGTCGGGTCCGGCTTTGTCTGATCGGCACGGGTTCTCACAAGGAAGCCTGCGCGGACAAGCCTTTGGATTTCCTCAAATTGCTCTACCGGATTGTTGCACTTGAACCACGCGGCAGCAGGGTGATCCGAGTCCGGCGCACTGACAAAAAGCACACGGTTCTCCAACGCGGGATTCCCCTCCAGATAGCGGGCGCGGATGGCATCCGTGTTATCGAGGGTGAAGATGAATTTCCCCCGTGCGCTTTTGATCGTGGGCCAGCCATGATTCATGACGGCTTCCCGCAAGCTTGGATGCCCGTTGCGGACATCGTCGGGAAGGATGAGTTTTTCCCGTGGAATTCGTTTCCGGATGGCGGCGTCGAGTTCCATCAGCCGCTCGCGAGTGAAAGGCTCGGGCTTTGTCGGCAGCGGTGGGTGATGCCTGTCCTTGCACTCGATCAGAACCATCACCGGCCAATGGTCCGGATGAGCTGCCGACCATGCGGACAACTCGGCAAGGGCTGAATCCAGCGTCGGCGTGTTGCTCCAGCAATCGATGTCCGGGACATGCAGGATCTTGAAGCCCGGCTTCTTCATTTCTCCATCCGGATCGAAGTCCGGCAGCTTCGCTCCTGCCAGATTTGCCAATTTCACACCCAGAGGATTGGCAAACAAAGCTCCACGAGAGTCCGCATACACATCGAGTTCAAACTGCCGCAGGCCCACCTCGGAAAGCTGCCGAACCAATGGAGGATGGCTGTAATTCCATGCCTCGGCTGCCTCTTTCGGCAATTGGGACATGGCCGAAAGCACTTTCGCGGGCGGGGCGAGATGATATGAATTGTGGCTGCCGATCGCTTGGAAGTGGTTCAATCGCGGCTCGGCGGCGGACAACCCCGTGTGAGTTGCCAAAATCCAACAAACCACGATCCGCAGGGTGGTCGTCATCATGCAAATGGGCAGTTTTGGCATCACTCTGAATGAGATGGATTCTTCACGATTCTAACGCCTTGCCAGGCCTGGCGCAGGCGACGTGAAGATCTTACATCGAGTTGGAGGCGAAGCCAACGAATTCAGCGTGGCGAAAATGCGGGAACAGCCTCAAAGACATCCACTGGCAGGATGCTGCCATCCTCGGCGTGGCGCATGGGGGAGATGCAGGTTTCACGGTTGAAGCCGTTGCCATCCGGAATGCGGAAGCGATGATAGGCGATGATCCATTCATCTCTTCCCGGGATGCGCACGATGGAATGATGGCCCGCTCCCTTGACCGGGCCGCTTCCCCGCAGAATGGGATTCGCAGCCGGCTTGGTGAACGGCCCCAACGGCGAGTCACCCGTCGCATAGGCCACGGAATAACGCGGATCCCGTGTATCAAACTCGGACCAACTCAGATAATACCGGCCCTTGTGTTTGTGGACGATCGGACCTTCGTTGTAGCCCGGCGGAGTGATGTCGCGCACATCCTCCATGTTGAATGATATCATGTCGTCGTTCAGCTTCACCGCCTTGCACCGCCCCTGGCCCCAATAGAGATAGGCGGAACCATCGTCATCGATGAACACGCCCGGATCGATCGCCTGCATGCCTTCGAAGGCCGTCTTTGGCACGAGCGGTTTACCGAGTGCATCCTTGAAAGGTCCGATCGGCGAGTCGCCGACAGACACGCCGATTTTCTGCTGTGAAGTGTGATAGAAATAGTATTTCCCGTTCTTGGTCGCCATGGCGGGAGCCCATGCATAGCGTTCCGCCCATTTCAGGTCACGCGGCAGGTCGAGAATCACACCTTCATTTTTCCAATCGACCAGATCCTTCGAGGACCACGCACTGAACGATTGCGAGCCCCAGCCTTCGTGACCATCGGTGGTGGGGTAGATGTAAAACGTGTCACCGAACACCGTGATGTTGGGATCGGCATTGAGTCCCGCAAGCACGGGCTTCGGTGGGGTCTTGTCATAGTTCGGCGCCAGAATGCGCAGTTCGGACAGGGTGATGGGAGTGATGCTGCCATGACGCTGCCCTTGCACGACTGTGGCGCTGTTTCCCTCGTCGGCCCAGGCCTTCCAGTCGGACGT